>NZ_JBHXNU010000001.1:15056-245188 GCF_042719255.1 Rhodococcus sp. NPDC058532 | reverse complement strand
TGGTGGGATTGCGGGGGGTGGGGGGGGGATCCCCCCTCGGGCCGGGGGGGTTTGTTTTTTTTGGGCTCTCCCCTTTTTTCTCCCTCCCCCCCCCGCACCCGCCTCACCCCCCATCCACGAACCGTGCCGCTGCAAGGATCGCCGTTGAGCCCCTCACCCCACCTGCGTCGCGCCTGCGGGCTCGCCCTCACCGTCGGCCTGCTCACCCTCGGCCCGCCGGTCGCCGCGGCCCAGACTCCTGATTCCCCTGCGGCCCGGCAGGATTCGCCGGACACCGCGCCCCGCAGCGACCGCTGGGAAGCGATCGACGTGTACTCGCCGTCGATGCAGCGCAACATTCCGCTCGAGATCCTGCGGCCCGCGGACACCGGCACCCCGGCACCGACGCTGTACCTGCTCAACGGGGCGGGTGGCGGCGAGGACGGCGCCACCTGGGAGGCCCAGACCGACGTCGCGGAGTTCTTCGCCGGCAGGCACGTCAACGTCGTCGTTCCGATGGAGGGCGCGTTCAGCTATTACACCGACTGGCGCCACCCCGACCCCGGGCTCGCGAAGAACAGCGGCAACAACGGCATCAACATGTGGACCACCTTCCTCACCGAGGAACTGCCGCCGGTGATCGACGAGCGGCTCGACACCACCGGCGCCAACGCGCTTGCCGGGCTGTCGATGGCGGGCACCTCGGTCCTCGACCTGGCGATCCAGGCCCCGGACCTGTATCGCGCCGTCGCCTCCTACAGCGGGTGCGCGATGACCAGCGAGGCGCCGGGCAGGCAGTTCGTCACGATGGTCGTCGGTGCGGGCACCGGGGACGCCGATAACATGTGGGGCCCGCCCGGCGACCCGGAGTGGGCCGAGCACGACCCGTACCTCAACGCGGACAAGCTGCCCGACATCCCGATCTACGTCGCCAGCGGCAACGGCCTTCCCGGGGCGCATGATTCGCTCGCGAACCCCCGGCTGAACGGGAATCCGATCACGCTCGGCAGCCAGCTCGTGGTCGGCGGCGTCATCGAGGCCGCGACCAACTACTGCACCTACCGGCTCGCCGAGCGCACCCGCGATCTGGGCCGGACGAACGTGCAGTACGACTTCCGCCCGAACGGCACGCACTCGTGGGGCTACTGGCAGGACGACCTGCATCGCTCGTGGCCGATGCTCGCGGACGCGCTCGGGGCGCCCCGGTGACCCGGCGGCCCGCCCGCCGCGCCCTGCTGGCGGCGTTGGCGGCGACCGTGGTCGGTGCGCCGATCGCGACCACCCAGACCGCGACCGCCCAGACCGTGGTCCCCGACTACGTTCCGGTCGCCGCCGACGCCTCGCCAGCGATCGCGTCCGTCACCGACCTCGGCGACCGGCTGCTGCTGCTGCAGGTCGACTCCCCCGCGATGGGCCGTCAGGTGCCGGTGAAGGTGCTGCTGCCCGCCGACGACAGCCGCCCGCGCGGCAGCTACCTGCTGCTCGACGGCAACTCCGGTCAGGTGACCGAGAACAACTGGCTCGACCCCGAGCGCGGCAACGCGCGGGAGTTCTTCGCGGACAAGAACATCAATGTGGTGCTCCCGGTCGGCGGGACCGGAACCAACTACACCGACTGGGAGCGCGAGCATCCCACGTTCGGCCGCACCCGATGGGCCACCTTCCTCGGCGAGGAACTGCCGCCGCTGCTCGACGCCCGGCTCGGCACCAACGGCAGGACGATGGTCGGCGGTATCTCGTCCGGCGCCACCGGCGCGGTGCTGCTCGCCGAGCAGTACCCGGACGTCTTCGACGGCGCGGTCGGCTACAGCGGCTGCTACCTGACCGAGGGTCCGGTCGGCAAGGCCGTCACCGATCTCGTGGTCATCAACGGCGGCGCCGACTCCGAGCTGATGTGGGGACCGCAGGGCGGGGCGACCTGGCGGGCGCACGACCCGATCGCGGGCGCCCCGGCGCTGGCGGGCAAGCCGGTGTACCTCTCGTCCGGGACCGGACTGCCCGGCCCGCACGACGATCCGGCCGACCCCGGCTTCGCCAGGACCGTGGTCGTCGGTGGGGCGCTCGAGGTGGGCGCGAACCTGTGCACCGATCAGCTGGCGCAGGCGTTGCGCACTGCGGGGGCGGACGTCACCCGCAGCGCCGCCCCGGTCGGCAACCACGCCTGGCCGTACTGGCGCGACGAGCTGGCCCGCTCCTGGCCGGTGATCGAGGCCGCAACCCGCTAGCGGGCCAGCGACTCCAGCAGGGTCTCGACCTCGACGACGGGCCGCTCGCACACGGCGCCGCGGCACACGTAGGCGGCGGCCCGCCCATCGACGAGGGGCCGATCGGCCAGCAGTGGAACGGAATCCGGCGCCGCCCCGACGACGACCGCACCGCCCGGCGCGTGCCTGCGCGCGACGCCGAGCAGCCCAGAGTCGCCGAGCAGCCCCGCGTCCGAGTTCGCGGCATCGTTCGGGCCGGCCCCGCCCGTGGTGGCGACGGCCACCTGCAGCGGCCCGCGCACCGCGGCCTCCGCGACCGCGAGCCAGTGCCCGGCCGAACGCGGGACGCGGTGGAGCAGCAGCGCGCCCCGGTCGAGGGTGGCCGCGGCCGCCGCGGCATACCGGTGCGCGTCCGCGGGCCCGGTCAGCACCGACGCGGTCAGCAGCGCCTCCGCCATCGACGACGCCCCGGACGGGGTCGCGCCGTCGACCGGGTCCCGGGGCCGGGCGATCAGGGTCTCGGCGTCGTCGGCGGTGTCGAACCAGCAGCCCGGCGCGTCCGGGTCCGCGAAGTGCCGCTGCGCCAGGTCGAGCAGGCGCATGGCGTTGGTGAGCCACACCGGGTCCCCGGTCGCCTGGTGCAGGGACAGCAGACCGGTCGCCAGCGCGGCGTGGTCGTCGAGCACCGCGGCCGCCGCCCCGACCACCCCGCCGAGGGACGCGCGGCGCAGCCTGCCCTCGACCAGGTGCGTGGCGAGCAGATCCCGGGCGCAGTCCGTTGCCGCGTCCACCCACTCCGGCCTGCCCAGCCCGGCCCCCGCCTCCGCGAGGGCGGTGATCGCGAGCCCATTCCACGCGGTGACCACCTTGTCGTCCCGGTGCGGCTGCGGCCGCGCGGACCTCGCCTCGAACAGGCTGCGGCGCACCGCATCCCAGCGATCCGGATCGTCGGGATCGGCGGGCAGCTGCAGCACCGAGGTGCCCGCCTCGAAGGTGCCCGCGGTGCCCACCGCGAGCAGGCCGGCCGCCCACACCCCGTCCTCGAACCCGAGGATGTCGATCAGCTGCTGCGGCGTCCACACATAGGTCGACCCCTCGACGCCATCGGTGTCGGCGTCCAGCGCGGACGCGAAGCTGCCGGAGTCGGTTCGCAGGTCGCGGAGCAGGAACTCCGCGGTCTGCTCGGCGACCCGCAGCGCCAGCGGCGACCCGGTGCGCCGCGCCAGGTGCGCGTACACCCGCAGCAGCTGGGCGTTGTCATAGAGCATCTTCTCGAAGTGCGGCACCACCCAGTCGGCGTCGACGGCGTAGCGGGCGAAGCCGCCGCCGAGCTGGTCGAAGATGCCGCCGCGGGCCATCGCCTCCGCGGTCCGGGTCACCGAGTCGAGCACCAGCGCCGAGCCGGTGCGTTCGTGGCCGCGGAGCAGGCCCTCCAGCAGCGCGGACGGGGGGAACTTCGGGGCCCCGCCGAAGCCGCCCCGCGCGACGTCCTCGTCGGCGCGGACCGCGGCCGCCGCCCGGTCGAGCAGCACCGCGTCCAGCACCGCGGCGCCCGCGGGCAGGGCGCCGCCCGCGCCGCGCAGCTCCGCGGTGATCGACGCGGACGCCCGCTGCACGTCGTCGCGGCGGGTGCGCCAGGTGTCGGCGATCGCCTCGAGCAGTTGGGTGAAGGACGGCATCCCGCCGCGCGGCGCGGGCGGGTAGTAGGTGCCGCAGTAGAACGGCTCCGCGTCCGGGGTGAGGAAGCAGGTCATCGGCCAGCCGCCCTGCCCGGTCATCGCGACGGTCGCGTTCATGTAGAGCGCGTCGAGGTCGGGGCGTTCCTCCCGGTCCACCTTGATGCACACGAAGTGCTCGTTCATCAGCTCCGCGGTCGCGGCGTCCTCGAACGATTCGTGCGCCATCACGTGGCACCAGTGGCAGGCCGCATACCCGATCGACAGCAGCACCGGGACGTCCCGCTCGCGGGCCCAGGCCAGCGCGTCGGGACCCCACTGCTGCCAGTGCACCGGGTTGTCGGCGTGCTGGCGCAGGTATGGGCTGGTCGCGTCGCCGAGGGCGTTTCGGGACCTCGTCACCCCGTGCGCCCTACTTCGGGGACGACGCGGGCGGTTCGGGCTCGTCCCCGGTGCGCGCGGCGCCGGGTGCGCCCGCCGCTGGCGCCGCAGCCGCCCCGCGGTCGGTGCCCTCGTCGGCCTCCTGGTCCGCCTCCGGATGCTCCGGCTCGAACGTCTCCGGCAGCTTCTTGAGCTGCTTGTTCATCGACCGGATCAGCAGCACGGTGCCGATCAGCAGCAGCACGATCAGCACCAGCCCGACCGGGGATGCCTTGCCGAACTCGGGGCCGGTCGGCGTCCCCTGGGTCTGCGCCAGCCACACGACCGACGCGCTTGCCAGATTCACTTCTTCTCCTCCTGGTCCGGCTGCCCCGACGACGCGACCCCGACGTGGTCGACGCCGGTGAACAGGTCGGTTTCCGGGATCGCGGTGGTCACCCGGGTCTTGGCGAGCTCGAACTCCTCGGTCGGCCAGATCTTCTGCTGGATGTCGAGCGGCACCGCGAAGAACGACCCGTTGGGGTCGATCTGGGTGGCGTGCGCGCGCAGCGCGTCGTCCCGCTGCGGGAAGTACTCGCCGCAGGTGATCTGCGTCGTCACCCGGGCCATCAGGTCACCCTGCTCGGTCTTCCACTTCTTCAGCCACTCCGCCATCGGGAACTCCTCGCCGCGGGCGTCGTACTCGTCCTGGAACAGCTGCAGACGCTTGCGGATGAATCCGTGCGAGTAGTACACCTTCTGCACCTCCCACGGCGCGCCAGCGTCCGGGAACCGGTCCGGGTCGGCGGCCGCCTCGTACGCGGCCATCGACACCTCGTGGCAGCGGATGTGGTCCGGGTGCGGATAGCCACCGTTCTCGTCGTAGGTGGTCATCACGTGCGGACGGAACTCGCGGACCACCCGGACCAGCGCCTCGGTCGACTCCTCCAACGGAACCAGCGCGAAGCAGCCGTCCGGCAGCGGCGGCTTCGGGTCGCCCTCCGGCAACCCGGAGTCGACGAACCCGAGCCAGGTCTGCCGGACGCCGAGGATCCGCGCGGCCTCCGCCATCTCCTCCTTGCGGACCTCACTGATCCGGTCCCGGACGCCGGGGACGTCCATCGCCGGGTTGAGAATGTCGCCGCGTTCGCCGCCGGTCAGCGTCACCACCAGCACTTCGTTGCCCTCGGCGGCGTAGCGGGCCATCGTCGCAGCACCCTTGCTCGACTCGTCGTCGGGGTGGGCGTGCACGGCCATGAGACGTAATCCGCTCACAGTCTTCCTTCACCTCAGCTTCGCCTGGAACTCGATCGGGCCTTCCGGACACCGTCCACCCGTCGCGTCGACCGCGCGGGCGGGGGCCCGGTGTCCTTCCCCTATAGTTCCACCCGACACCTCCAGCGTCACCGTGACCCTGTCCGGATCGGCCGACGGAGGGCGCCCCGCCGGGCACGCGCGCCTGCCCGGACCGATGCACGAGAGTCGAGCAGATGACCGAGACGATCCCCTCCGACCGCTATCCGATGCCGCAGGGCAGCGTCCGCGGATCCCGGATCACCGCGATCGTGCTGACCATCGGCGTCGTCCTGCTCGGCCTCGCCGTCGCCTGGCTCGGGTACAACAAGTTCGCCGCGAAGGACATCGCGTCCGAGATGGTGCAGTATTCGATCGTCGACGACTCGACGATGGCGATGAGCTTCACCGTCACCCGCGAGGAGCCGTCCGAGGCGGCGCTGTGCATCGTCCGCGTCCGGTCACGGGACGGTTCCGAGACCGGTCGGCGTGAGATCGTCGTGCAACCGTCCGAGCATGGCACCGTCCAGATTGACACCCAGGTCACGACCTCCCAGCCCCCCGGCGTCGCCGACATCTACGGCTGCGGATCGACCGTTCCGTCCTACCTGACCGCGGGCTGAGTCCCGCCGGGTCCGTCCCGGTCGTGCGGGTGGCGCTGCCTCGACCTTCGCCGGGAAAATCCCAGCTCGTGCTAAAATACGGTGATACACGGTTCCGGGCAGGAACCGTGTATTGCTGCATTTGCAGTGGTGCTGTATTTGCATCCGGATGCGCGTGCGACGCGGACTCCGATGCACGACCACCGGTATCGGTGGTCCGTCCAGGGGACCCGTCCCCGGGTTCCGACTACGAGGAGTGATCGAGCATGACCGAGACCCAGGTGACCTGGCTGACCCAGGAGTCCCACGACCGGCTCAAGAGCGAACTCGACCAGCTCATTGCCAACCGTCCGGTCATCGCGGCCGAGATCAACGAGCGACGCGAAGAGGGCGACCTCAAGGAGAACGGTGGCTACCACGCTGCGCGCGAGGAGCAGGGCCAGCAGGAGGCCCGCATCCGCCAGCTGCAGGAACTGCTGAACAGCGCGAAGGTCGGCGAGGCCCCCACCCAGTCCGGTGTCGCCCTGCCCGGCTCGGTCGTGAAGGTGTACTACGACGGTGACGAGTCCGACACCGAGACCTTCCTGATCGCGACCCGCGAAGAGGGTGCCCGCAACGACAAGCTCGAGGTCTACTCCCCCAGCTCCCCGCTCGGCGGCGCCCTGCTCGACGCGAAGGTCGGCGAGACCCGCGAGTACATCCTGCCCAACGGCAAGACGATGAAGGTCACCCTGGTCAGCGCCGAGCCGTACCACGGCTGAGCCCGACCGCACCCAAGTGAACCCCGGACCCGGCAGCGTGCCGGACCGGGGTTCACTTGTCTCGGCGCGAAGATGGGGCGAATGCGCGGTGGGGCAGTCACCCCCTGCTCGACTGCCCCACCGGCCACCGGAACCGCCGGGCGCCGGTCCCCTTCCCCCAGGGGCCGTGCTCATCGGCTCACAACGATTCAGACGCGGCAATGCCCGGATCGGTTCCACCCGGGGACAGACCGATCTGTCGCGCGACGATCAGCGCGCCATGAACGCCAGGCTGAGGACGTCGACCAGCTCGTCCGGCTCGGTCTCCGCGGACCCGCACATCTCCACCAGTTCGCCCCGGTACCGCGGGTCGATCGGTTCGATCCCCCCGAACGCGCGGACGGACTCCCCGGTCGGTAGCAGCCGCGCACAGACCAGCCCGCCGACCGCGAAGTGGTGGCCCGCCACCGCGTCCACCACCTCGATTGGCTCGCCGCCCGCCACGTCGCACAGGGTCAGCGACCGTCCCGGTGACACCGCGGTCACCTCGTACACGCCGCGGCTGCCGCCCAGCCACTGCCGGGCCAGCTCGAGTTCCTGCGCGGGCAGCACCTGCGCGCGCCGGGCAACGAACTGCTCGAGGACCCCGCCCTCGAACAGCGCGGCGTCGATGACCAGGCCACCCTCGAGGGCGGTGATGGTTGCGTCCTCGTCGTCGGTGTGCGCGGCCCGGATCTCGGCGAGCTCGTGCACCAGGTCGAACAGTTCCGGGGTCCGGGCGAACATCAGCGCCTTGGTGTACAGCCAGGAGGCGCGGGCGTCGGCGGTCAGGTCGGACCGGCCGAGGTGGCAGGCCTTGTACTTGCGGCCGGACCCGCACCAGCAGCGGTCGTTGCGCCCCAGCTCGCGGCGGTCGGCGGGCTGATACCGCGCCAACACCTCCTGCAGGGTGTCCGCGTCGCCGCCCTCGATGCGGGCCAGCAGCGACTGCGCGCGCGGCACGTCGCCCGCGTCGGCGGCGAGCAGGGCCAGATCGAACGCGGCCAGTGTCCAGTCCGGGTCGCGGTCCAGCGCCAGCTCGAACTGGGTGACCGCGACGAGGACGTCGCCGCACTGGTCGGCGGCCTTGCCCGCCAACCAGTGCGCGGCGGGGCGCACCCGGCGGGACGCGTGCTCGATCAGCGCCGACGCCACCGCGTGCAGCGCCTCGGCGCGGTCGTCCCCGAGGGTGGCGAGGTCGAACGCGACCGCCGCCGCCGACGGATCCGCGAGGCCACGGAAGACCCGCGGGTCCACGGTCACCCGGGCAGCGGCGACCTCGGACGGATCCTCGCCCCGCTCGACCGCGTCGGCGACCTCGTGGACGAGGTCGGTGAGGTCGACGACGGACCCCGCCTCGGCGACGTTCAGCCGATTCTCCCGAGCGATCGACTCGACGAGCGCGGTCCGGTGATGGGCGTCGAAGTCGAAACCGTTCGGCGCCAGATAGTTCCGTTCGCAGACGTGGCCCGCGGCGGCGAGCAGTTCGGTCAGCGGCGCCGTCGGCGCGGTAAACAGGTCGGGATGCTCGGCGACCAACTGCCAGACGACGGGGTCGGTGTGCACGGCGCCGTCGGCGATCACCTCCCGCAGGGCGTCGATGAGGTCGGGGGCGGGTGCGGTCCGGTCCACGCGGACCAGCCGCAGCCGACCGCCAGCCAGCCCGAGGCCGATCAGGTCGCCCGCGGTCGCCGCGTGCAGCAGGTCCGGGTCGAGCAGCAGCCGCTCGATCTCCGGGGCAGCGAACTCGGTGCGGCCGCGGGCAGCGAGAGCGGCGGCGTCCGCGGTCGGGGAGACCACGGCGACCTCGCATTCGCCTCCGCGGGAACGGGATCCGGCGAGCACGGAAAGCGCGGACAGGTCCGGGTCGATGTCGAGAACCCCGGACGCGACCTCCTCCGCGGACAGCCGATGCGTGAACACCCGGCCCTCGAGCAGCCCGTCGAGCGCGGCAACCCGGCCGTCGGCGAGCACCCCGACGGGCGAGTCGTCGAGGGCGCGGACCACCGCGGCCATTTCCGCGGTCGTGCCGAGCCCCCGCTCGACGAGCGCGGCAACCCAGTCGTCGGTGCTGAGCGGGCCGCGGCGGCGCAGTTCCGCGATCGCGTGCCCGGCGGCATCGAGTTCGGGCACATCAAGTTCGGGCGCATCGGGTTCCGGTACATCGAGTTCGCGAGGGTCGGGTTCGGGTGCGGGATCCGGACGCGCTTCGGTGCGGGGGTCGGCGGCGCGGCGACCCACGATCTCGAGGTGCCGGTCACCACGGGATTCGGTCGAGGCGATCACCCGGTGATCGTAGGCGACGCACCCCGCGGCGTCGCCGACCGGACGCGAACGGGCGGTTGTCGGGTGCGGCTCTCGGCCGACGGTCCGGCAACCGCCGGGCCGGCGCAGACCGACCTGCTACCGTCGACGGTGTTCTGACACGGGGTGCTCCGCGACTGCGGGGCTGAGATGAGACCCGAGAACCTGTCCAGGTAATGCTGACGAAGGGATGTCATGGCTGTGTTGACGCATGCCACCACCACGGACCGCTTCACCGACCACCTGTGGGACGAGACGAAGGCGCTGCGGGTCGCGATCGACGACCTCGAGTTCCTGCACCGACTCGGCGACGGCACGCTGCCGCTGGCGGTGTTCCGCACCTACATCGAGCAGGATTCGCTGTACCTGATCGGCTACGCGAAGGCGCTGGCGATCCTCGCGTCCAAGGCGCCGGACCCGCAGACCGCCGCGTTCTGGGCGAACTCGGCCGCCAGCGCGGCCGCCGTCGAGTCCGCGCTGCACGAGGACCTGCTGCACGTCCTTCCGCCGCGGGACGACGAGCCGGAACACTCGTCCGCCTGCCTGGGGTACGTGTCGTACCTGATCGCGGCCGCCGCGACCGAACCGTACGCGGTCGGCGCCGCCGCGGTGCTGCCGTGCTTCTGGATCTACGCCGAGGTCGGCCGGGACCTCGCGGCCCGCGCGGCGAAGGTGCTCGCCGCCGACCCCGGACACCCCTACGCGCAGTGGGTGTCCACCTACGACGCCCCCGAGTTCCAGGAGTCCGCCGCCGCGGCCCGCGCCCTCGTCGACGCCGCGGCCGCCGCCGCGACCGACGCCGACCGGGCCGCGATGGTCACCGCCTTCACCGTCGCGACCCGGTACGAGCTGATGTTCTGGGACACCGCGCTGCACCCGCAGTCCTGGCCGCTGTCGTGACGGGCCGCATGATCCGCGCGCTGACCGGGATCGTCGCCGCCGCACTGACGTCGACGCTCCTCGCGGCCTGCGGCAGCGATTCGGGGTCGGACGGGACCATCCGGTTCGCGCTGGACTGGACACCGAACACCAACCACACCGGGCTGTACGTCGCGCAGCAGCGCGGCTACTTCGCGGACGCCGGTCTGGACGTCGAGATCCTGCCGTACACCAACACCGCCGTCGACACCGTGATCGACGCCGGGAACGCCGAATTCGGGATCAGCACCCATGATTCGTCGACCTTCTCCCGGGCCTCCGGCGCGCACACGGTGTCGGTGCTCGCCCCGCTGCAGCACTGGGCGACCGGGATCGGCGTCAAGGCCGACCGCGCGGACATCACCAGCCCGAAGGACCTGGACGGCACCACCTACGCCGGGTTCGGCGAGCCGGGCGAGAAGGAAACCCTGCAGCAGGTGATCCGAAACGATGGCGGCACCGGCGAGTTCACGTCCGTCACCCTCGGCACCTCCGCCTACGAGGCGGTCTACTCCGGCCAGGCCGACTTCACCGTCTCCTACCTCGCCTGGGAGGGCATCGAGGCCGAGCGCCGCGGGACCCCGATGAAGTACTTCCGCTACACCGACTTCGGGTTCCCGGACGCGTACGCGATCGTCGTCGACGGGAACGAGGACTGGCTCAGCGCCAACCCGGACGAGGCAGCGAGGTTCGTGCAGGCGCTGCAGCGCGGCTACCAGTTCGCCGCGGACCACCCGGACGAGGCGGCCCGGGACCTGATCGACGCCAACCCGGGTGCCTTCAACGACCCGCAGCTGGTGGTCGAGAGCCAGCGGATGCTGGCCGGGCAGTACATGAAGGACGCCGACGGGCGGGTCGGCACCCAGACGTTGGAGCAGTGGGCGGGGAACTCGAGTTTCCTGTACCGCAACGGCCTGCTCACCGGGCCGGACGGCGCGCCGCTGACCACCGAACCGGACTGGTCGACGTACTTCACCAATGACTACCTCGGCGCCCCGTAGCCCCACCGCACGCAGAAGCCCGTTGGCGTTGCCTGCGGTGGTGACGGTGGCCGTGCTCGTCGCCGTCTGGCAGCTGTACGTCCAGGTCAGTGGGATCCGTCCGCAGCTGCTGCCGTCCCCGCTGCGGGTGGTCCGGCAGGGCTGGGCGCATCGGGATGAGATCGGGGTGCACGCCGCGGCGACCCTGCAGGTGACGCTGATCGGGTTCGCGGTGTCGCTGGTGCTGGCCTGGGCGCTGGCGATCGTGGTGGACTTCTCGCCGTGGCTGCGGCGCGCGTTCGTGCCGCTGTTCGTTGCCTCCCAGACCCTGCCGATCATCGCGATCGCCCCGCTGATGATCATCTGGTTCGGCTTCGGGCTGCTGCCGAAGGTGCTCGTCATCGCGCTGGTCACGTTCTTCCCGATGGCGATCGGCCTGATCGAGGGGTTCGCCGCGGCCGACCGGGAGGCGGGTGCGCTGCTGCGCAGCATGGGTGCGTCGCGGCGGCAGGTGTTCCGGTACGTGCGGCTGCCGTCGGCGCTGCCCCGGTTCTTCACCGCGCTGCGGATCGGGATCACCTACGCCGTCGTCGGTGCGGTGTTCGCCGAATACGTCGGCGCCAGCGAGGGTCTCGGCATCTACATGAGCCTGCAGAAGAATTCCTTCCGCACCGACCTGGTGCTGGCGGCGGTGCTGGTGACCGCGCTGATCAGCATCACGCTGTACCTGCTGACGTTCGCCGCCGAACGCGTCGTCGCGCCGTGGGCCCGCGCCGAGGGTCGGGCGCGCCATGGGTGAGCGGCGCGGTGGCCGCCTGGTCGTCGACGGCCTCACCCGGTCGTTCCCGCAGCCCGGACGGCGGCCCGACCGACAGGTCCTCGGCGGGGTGTCGTTCACCGCGGAGCCGGGTGAATTCGTCTCCGTGATCGGCCCGAGCGGCTGCGGCAAGAGCACCGTGTTCGCGATGCTGGCCGGGCTGGACTCCCCCGATGCGGGCAGCATCGACTTCGGCCCCGGCACCGCGCACTGCGCGTACATGCCGCAGCAGGACCTGCTGTTCCCGTGGCGCACCGTCCTCGACAACACGATCCTCGGCCTGCAGGTGCAGGGTGTGCCGACCGCGGAGGCGCGGCGCCGCGCCAGGGAGCTGTTCCCCACCTTCGGGCTCGCTGGCTTCGAGGACGCCCGGCCTGCGCAGCTGTCCGGCGGCATGCGGCAGCGGGCGGCGCTGCTGCGGACCGTCGTCCAGGATCGGGAACTGCTGCTGCTCGACGAGCCGTTCGGTGCGCTGGACTCGCTGACCCGCACCGAGATGCAGGCATGGCTGCAGCAGGTGTGGCAGCGGTACCGGTGGATGGTCCTGATGATCACCCACGACATCCGCGAGGCCGTCTACCTCTCCGACCGGGTGGTCGTGCTGTCCGCCCGGCCAGCGACGGTGCGGCGCGAGGTGCGCGTCGACCTGCCGCGGCCCCGCGACCTGTCGATCGTCACCGCACCCGAATTCGTCGCGCTGGAACAGGAACTGCTGGAGGTGCTGCACGAGGAGTCGCGGCGCGCGCTCGCCGAGCAGGAATCCGCGCCGGGACGGTGACCCGGTGTCATCCGTCGAGGGCCGTGGTCCACCCGGTCAATGTGGCCGCAATCGTGTCGAGGTCAACGGCCCCGGTAGATGCGTCGATGACGAGGTCATAGGCGGAATCCTCGGGGGCGTCGAGATGCAGACCGTTCAGTGCGTAGAAGACGTAGGCGGCGACCCAGCACAGGCGCTTGTTGCCGTCGACGAGTGCGTGATTGCGCACGATCGACTGCACCAGCGCGGCGGCCTTGGTGTGCACGTCGGGATAGGCGTCGTCACCGAACACCGTCGAGGCCGGGCGGTGCGCGGCGGCGTCGAGGAGCCCGACGTCACGCACCAGGAGTCCGCCGAGTTCCTCGCAGATCGCCAGGAGGTCCTCGGTCGACAGGTATCGGGTCACTTCGACAGCCGGTCGAGCAGCGGGCCGTACTCGGCGACCGCGGCTCGCGCGGCCGTGCGCACCTCACTGTCCTGGGTGAGTCGAGCCGCCCGCTCGGCGATGGCGCGAATCACGGCTTCCTGTTTGCTGACGCCCTCTGACCGCGCCAGTTCGCTGAGCAGCTCGTCCTGCTCGGCCGTGAGTCGCAGCGTCATGCTCATGGAGCGATGATACCGCTCTGATACCACTCGACGGTCGTCACAACCCCAACGCCTCCCGCAGCCGCCGCACGCTCATCGCCCCGGGACGCTCCTCCTGCGGGAACGAGGCGAGCAAGCGGATTAGGTCGTCGCGGCGGGTCGGGTCGGTGGCCGCCTGCCGGGGTGTGACGCCGTCCAGCGCGGGAATCGCGTCGTCGAGCCACCGGGTCTCGTAGCCGCGGACAAACTCGTCGAGCATCGCCGCGGTCTCCGGATCGTCGGGGGCGGGCGGCAGCGCGGGCCGAGGACCGGCGACGAGATCGGCGGCCGGTGTCCGGGTGTCGTCGACGACGGTCATGCCCGGGTCGACGTCTTGCACCCGGTCGAGCAACTCCTCGAACCGTTCCTCGCTCATCGTCTCCACCGTCAACCGCCACGGCTCGACGGTGGTGTCGAGGGACAGGGTGCCGAGCACCCGGGTGCCATCCAGCCACGTCCAGCTGTCGCCGTCGGCGGCGCCGAACCGGCGGCTGAGCTTGCGACGCACCAACGTCGTGTCCGCGAGTTCGACCGTGGCACTGCAGGCCACCATCGCCGTGCCTTCCCCGGTCACGACCCGCACCGGCTCGAAGCGTTCGGACAGTAGCATCATCAGCTCGTCCGGATCGGTGTCCTCGCGCCCGACCAGGTCGATCGCGCGTCCGCGCTGCGCGAGGGTGATTGGCTCGATTCCCCCGAAAATCTGCATCCCGATTCCGGTCGACACCGCCCGGGCGACGATCAGGTGCCCGGTCTTCACCTGGGTGCTGCCGAGACGCTCCTCGACGTCGACACGGTCACCGGTGCGCAGGTCGCGCAGCGTCATTCCCTTCCCAACCCGCACCTCGTCGACCTCGTACACGGACCGGGGAGTAGCCAGCCACTGCTGCGCGAGGAGCAGCTCGTCGGCGGGGAGCAGTGCACCGCGGCGCCGCAGGAACTGTTCCAGCAGACCACCTTCGACGAGTCCGACGTCGACGACGAGGGGGTCGCGCATGGCCTCGAACAGTGCCGCTGGCTCGGCGGACCGTGTCCGACTCGACGCCAATCCGATCAGCAGCGCACCCCACTCCATCCCGAACGCGAACGCGACGGCCTTCTCGTACAACCAACGGGCCCGCCGGTCGAGCGGGAAGTCGGTCCTTCCGAGGTGACACACCTTGTACTTTCGTCCGGACCCGCACCAGCACTTGCCGTTTCGACCGAGCCCGGGATGCTCGACCGGCTCGAAGTCGTGCAGGAGGTCGTGCAGCGGATCGTCCAGCATCGCGTCCGTCCGGTGGATCATGGCGAGGGCTCGGACCGCGTCGCCACGGTCGGACGCCAGCTCGATCAGGTCCTCCAGCGCCGGACTCCACTCCGGATCAATCATGGTCGCGCGCTCGTAGTGCCGTTCGGCTTCAACGGAATCACCGCCGAATTCCGCTGCGCGACCGATGATCCAGTGCGCAGCGACCGCAGCCCGGCGGGGCCCCCGGTCCCGCAGGGCGATTCCCGCGCGGCGCAACGCCTCCGGCGACAAGCCCAGGTCGTGGATCGCGTCGTAGACCGCACTCGTCGCGACGGCCGGATCGACCAGTTCGGCGAGGGAATCCGCGAGGTCGGCAAGCACGCCCGCCGCATAATCGCCGCCGCTCGTCGCGTCCCGCTCACCCGCCCGGGCCAGGTCGAGGAACGCCGACACCCCCGGCGACGGATCGGTCGTGTTGGCGTCCCCGTCGATCCGGTCACCGTCCTCGCCGGACCCATCCAGACCAAACGCGCGCGCCAGGAGCCCCTCCGACGTCTGTCGGCGAGCGGCGGCGAAGTCGAAGCCCGCGACCGCGATGTAGTCGCCGTCCACGTCGTATCCCGTGGTGGCCAGTAGTTCCCCCAACGGTAGCGTCGGAGACCTGAACAGCGTCGGATGCGCGGATAGCAGCTGCCAGATAACGCTACCCAACTGGTCCATCCTCCCGTCCGGAACCACCGCGGCGAGCAGGGCGTCCAGGTCCGGTGGCGGAGCCGGATCCCCGTCCACAGATTGCAGTCGCGGCGCGCCGTCCACGATGGTGAGCGCGACGAGATCGCCGGGCTGGCACCCCGACAGCGCCTCCACCGGGACCAGCAGTCCCTCCTGGTCCCCGAACAGGTCCACATCGACACCCCGTGCGGCGAACAACGTGCGGTCGAACGGCGCAATCACGGTGCGGAAGTCGCTGTCCGCAGGGCCCCCGTCGAGGATCAACGTCATCGACGTCAGGTCCGGATTTGCGGCGAGGATCCCGGACGCGATCTCCGACTCGCTGAGCCGGTGCGTCAGGACCCGCCCCGCGAACAACGAATCGATCGCCACGTACCGCTCTCCCGGCAGGTATCCCACCGCCGCGTGATCGAGGTTGTAGATGTCGTCCCACAACTCATCCCAGTCACCGAGCCCCTCCTCTTCGAGAAGGCCGGCAAGCTCATCGACGGTCAACGGCCCGCTGGCGCGGAGCAGGTCGAGTACGGCGTCGGCAATGGGATCGGCCTGATCTGTCACCGGTCGATCGTAGCCAGGATCCAGACGGCCACACCGCTCAGATGTCCGCCAACCGGGCGATCACATCCTCCGGTTCGACGGTGTCGGCGGACAGCACCGCGAGCAGGTCGTCGCGGCGGGACGCGGGCACCGGAACGGCGCCGCCGAGGATCTGGGTTCGCTCGCCCGTCGGCACCACGCGGGCGCACACGACGTCACCGACCGCTAGCGGCTGCGCGCACGTCACGTCGACCGATTCGCCGGTGCGCAGGTCCCGCAGGGTCGCCGCCGCACCGTCCGCGGCGACCACCTCGTGCACCGACCGTCGCGCCAGCAGCCAGCGGCCCGCGAGGTCGAGTTCGTCGGCGGGCAGCAGCATCCCGCGCCGCGCAACGAACAGCGCGAACAGGCCTCCCTCGAACAACGCGGCGTCGAGCACCAGCGGATCCTCGAACGCCCGCGCGGCCGCGTCCTCCCCGTCCAGGCCGTCGGCGCGCAGGTCCGCGAGCGCGAACACCAGGTCGAACAGCGACGTCGACTGGGCGTAGAGGGCGGCCTTCTCGTACAGCCAGTGCGCGCGGTCGTCGAGGGTGGCGTCCGTCTTCCCGAGGTGGCACACCTTGTACTTGCGGCCCGATCCGCACCAGCACCGGTCGTTCCGGCCGAGCTCGGGATGGTCGGCGGGGGCGAAGCGCTGCAGCACCGCGTGTAGCCGCTCGGTGTCGCCGCCGTCGATGCGGCTGAGCAGCGACAGCCCCCGCTGCGCGTCCCCGCGGTCGGACGCGATCTGCGCGAGCTCGAACAGCGCGGGCGTCCACTCCTCGTTCATCGCGGCGGCGTCCTCGAAGTGGCGTTCCGCCTCACGGACGTCGCCGAGCGAGTCCGCGGCCATGCCCGCGAGCCAGTGCCCGGACGCCTTCACCCGCCGCGGCGCCCGGTCCGCGATCGCCAGCGCCGCCGTGTACAGCGCGGGCATCTGGTCCTCCTCGAACCCGCCGACCACGTCCAGCGCTGCGCCGGCCGCCGCCGGGTCCTCCAGTCCGGCAAAGGCTTCCGGATCAGACGCGACCCGCAGCGTGGCTGCGTCGAGGTCGAGGCCGTCGACGGTGACCTCGGCAACCAGGTCGACGAACGAGATCACCGCGTTCACCTCGTCGGGATGAAGGTCGTTCTCGCGGGCCACCATCGCGATATGCGACGCGAAATGGTGTGCGGCGAAATCGAATCCGTGCGCCGCAAGGTAGCTGCCCTCACGGTCGTAGCCCGCGGCATCGATCAGCTCGCCGAGCGGCACCGTCGGCCGAACGAAGAGGTCGGCATCGTCGGCGAGCAGCTGCCAGACGACGGTCTCGAGGTTGTCCGCGTTGTCCTCCCCGATGACGCGGTCGAATGCCGCGCGCAGGTCGGCGGGCTCGAGGGCGCCGTCGACGGCCGACAGGGCGAGCGCGCCGCCGCGCACCCGCACCGCGAGCACGTCGCCGTCGGAGAACCCGCGCAGGGCATCGGTGCCGACGTGCAGGACCGCGCCGTCGGGCAGGTCCGCGTCCGCGACGCCGAGCGCGTCGAGTTCGTCGGCGTCGTAGTCGGGGAACAGCGCCCGCACCGGGCCGTCCTCGGCCGCGACCACCGACAGGACCAGCGGCGCAAGGTCGGGTTCGGCGTGCAGCAGGCCCGAGGCGATCTCCCGGTCGCCGACCCGATGCGTGAACACCCGACCCTCGAGCAGGGTGTCGATCAGGGCGCGGCGGCCGTCGACGAGGACCACGAGGCTGGGGTCGTCGAGCAGTTCGACCGTCTCCAGCAGCTCCGGCGCGGGTCCGTGCCCGGCGTCGGCCAACATCTCCGCCCAGTCCTCGGACGTCAACGGTCCGTGCGCGCGCAGCACCGCGAGGGCGGCGTCGACGGCGGGGGAACTCGGCTCTGGTTTCGCGATCACCCCTCGATCGTAGGCGCCCGCGACGGCCGGGACCGCGCGGCGAGGAAGTCGCGGGTGACGGCGGCGGGGATGCGTCCCTTGTCCGACACCGCGATCCCCTGTTCGCGCGCCCACCGCCGGATCTCGGCCGGGGTCGGCTCGGCGACGGGGACCGGCGCGCCGGGCGCGAACGTCTGCTCGACCCGGCTGGTGGCCGCCGACACCTCCAGCTCGGCGAGGCAGGCGCCGAGCCACCGGTACGTCCACTCCTGCGCCAACTTTCGGGTCTCGCAGAACGCGACCGGGACGGTCGGGAACCGCGCCTGCAGTTCGGCGAGTGCCTCCGCGGCCGCCGCACCCGGCGCGTGCTCGAGCGTGAACAGCCTGCTGTACCTGTCCTCGACGACGATCGCCGCCCGCGGCAGCGCCGACAGTTCCGCCGCCGCGTAGGTCAGCTTCCCGGACAGCAGGCTGGACGCCAGGTCCGCCAACGACTTCCGCTCCACCGCGGCGACCACCTCCCCGTCGAGCTCGACGGCGTAGTCACCGGCGGCGAGGCGGCGCCGCGTGGTCGCGGCCTGCTGGTGGCCGAAAGAGTAGGCGTACTTCTCGCCGGTGTCGACGACGATGTCGAGGACCCTGCCGTGGGCGCGCGCGGTCGGGACCGTCACTGCGGGCCGGGCCTGCTTGGTGGTGCGCGGCGACTGCCAGAAGATCATCTCCCGCCCGCGGGCCCGGGTGAGCACCAGCTGCGACCGGTTCTCCCTTGCGCGGGTGAGCACCAGGTCGATCGCGGGTCCGCGGCGGGTGCAGGACCGCACCTGGTGCCGTTCGAGGATCTCGGCGTCCACCGGCCAGGCGTCGGCGCGGTGACAGTACACCTTCGACTCGCGCGGCCACGTCGACCGCGCCTTCACCACGATCCCGTTCGGACCAAGCGGAATTCGAACCAGGTACGGCAGCGTCGAGTCCGGGTCGGGATTCCGCGCGATCAGCAGGTCGTCGGGCACCCGCCCAGCATATGGAACTGTGCGCGAACTTCCCCCCGGTCGGGGTGAAACTCGCGCACAGGCGCGCAGCGCAGCTAGACGATGCGGCGGGCCTTCATGCCGTCGAAGACCGGGCCGACCTTGACCACGTCGCCGGTCTGCGGGGCGTGCACCATCTGCCCGTTACCCATGTAGATGCCGACGTGGCCGGGGCCGCCGGACTGCCAGTTCCCGAACACCAGGTCGCCGGGGCGGGCGGCGTCCATCGGGATCTCGGTGCCGATGTTCCATTGCGTCTCCGAGGTCCGCGGCAGGGTGAGGGTGTCGCCGGTGGCCGAGTACATCGCGTACGACGTCAGGCCGGAGCAGTCGAAGCCGCCGCCGGAGGGGCCGTTGATGTTGCCGCCGCCCCACACGTACGGCAGGCCGAGGTACCGCAGCGCCGCCTCGACAACCCGGCCACCGATGGTGCCGTCGGACCCGCTGAGCGGGGCCAGGATCGCCGCGAACACCGGCTCCGATTCCCGGATCTTCTTCACGTACGGCTTGGTCTGATGCTCGTAGTCGTATGCGCCGCTGGGCATTCCACCCGCACGTCGGACCGCCCCGATGCCCGCGTTGTATCCGGCGAGGGTCAGGTCCAGGGTGCCCCCCTCGACGAGGCCCTGCCGCTTCCACTCGTCGATCTGCCCGTACATGCTGCACAGCATGTTTCCGGACGCCATCACCGGGTCCGCGACGCCGAGGATGTCGACGGTGCCGTCTCCATCGGCGTCCTTGCCCCACGTCTCCCAGGTGCCCGGCATGAACTGGCCGGGGCCGCGGGCGCCGGTGCGGGACACCGGGGCGGTCGGGCCGTACCGGAACCCGTTCTCCGCGTTGTACAGCGCGGCGAGGATCGGCGCGCTGATGCCGTCGCAGATCTCGCCCGCCTTGGTGAACCAGGGCACGAACACGGCGATCGACCCGATCGGTGCGATGTTGCCGCCGGGGAACGCCGCGTCGAGCGAGGACACCGCGCGGGACAGGTCGCCGCCGAACGGGACACTCGAGACGTCGGCGCCGCGCGCGTCCGCACGGGGCGCCTGCGGGGCGATAACGGGCGGCGGGGGCGGCGCGGGAGCCGGCTCGGGTTCCGGGGCGGGGGGCGGCGGCGGGAGGTACGGGTCGAGGGCGTCGACGGCCGCGGTGGACGCGTCCTCGACGGCCTGCCGCGCCTGCCCCTGCATCGGTGCGGGCAGCAACCCGATCACGTCGTCGACCTGTTGACTCGCCGTTGGCGAGGTGGCCTGGAACGACTCGATGGCGGCCGTCGCCTGCTCCTTGACCGGGGCGGGCAGGTCGGCACCCTGCACCAATCCGCCCAGTGCCGTGGCAACGGCCACAATGACCGCCGATGGATCAACCGGCATTCGCATCCTCCCTACGTCGACCGAGGTGCATCGGCACCGCGGCCGCCCCCTGATCTGTGACTCGCATCACCGTATGGTGCACGGTGTGAGATCCGGCGCATTTCGAGCGAACTCTTAGACAGCCTTCAGATTGTCCGGAACGTGCGGTACCGGATACCCGGAATCGGCCGTCCGCGCGCGCCACGCCTACTCCTGGACCCTCGCGGTGAAGCCGGCGGACCGGATGGCGGCGAGGACGCCGTCGCGGTGCTCGCGACCCCGGGTCTCCACGGTCAGCAGGACCTCCACCTCATCGAGGCCGAGGTCGCGGCCGGTCCGCGCGTGCACGACGTCGACCACGCTCGCCCCGGTGCCGCCGACCACCGACAGCAGGCCCGCGAGACCACCGGGCCGGTCCGGGATCCGCACCCGCATGGCGAGGTAGCGGCCCGCGGCGCGCAGTCCGTGAGTGATGACGTGGGTGAGCAGCAGCGGGTCGATGTTGCCGCCGGACAGGATCGCGCACACCGGCCCGTCCAGGCGCGGACCATCGCCGCCGAGCGCCGCGACCGCGGCCGCCCCCGCGGGTTCGACGATCAGTTTCGCGCGCTCCATGCACAGCAGCAGCGCGTGGGAGAGCGCGTCCTCGCTGACGGTGGCGACCTCGTCGACGTACTCCGTCACGTGCGCGAACGGGACCTGCCCCGGCAACCCGACCGCAATCCCGTCCGCCATTGTCGACATCGACTGCGCGGCAACGGGTTCGCCGGCAGCGATGGATGCGGGCCAGGCCGCCGCCTGGTCGGCCTGCACCCCGACGATGCGGACGTCGGGGCGGGCCGAGCGGATCGCGGCCGCGACCCCGGCGAGCAACCCACCGCCGCCGGTGGGGACCAGCACCGTTCCGACGTCGGGGAAGTCGTCGAGGATCTCGAGGCCGACGGTCGCCTGCCCGGCGACGACGTCGGGGTGGTCGAACGGGTGGATCGGCACCGCACCCGTCTCCGCGGCGAAGTCGAACGCGGCCGACAGCGCCTCGTCGACGGTGTCTCCGCGCAGGTGCACGGTGGCACCGTAGGCACGGGTGGCTGCGAGTTTCGGGAGCGACGCGCCGACGGGCATGAAAACGGTCGCGGCGACGCCCAGTTGCCGCGCCGCCCACGCCACCCCCTGCGCATGATTACCCGCGCTCGCCGCGACCACCCCGGCCGCGCGGTCCTCGTCGGTGAGGTTCACCATCCGGTTGTAGGCGCCGCGGGGTTTGAACGACCCGGTGTGCTGGAGGTTCTCGCACTTGAGCCGCACCGGCCTGCCGGTCCGCTCGGTCAGCACCCGAGAGTCCAGCAGCGGGGTCCGGCGGATCACCGGGGAGAGGGCACGCTCCGCCGCCGCGATCCGGGCCGGCGTCACGAGCTGCACGCCGTCAGCCTAAGGCGGCGGCGCCGCTCGTGCGCGGCGTGCGGATCCGGCGGACCCGCGCGCCGCGCGGACGGGAGGCGTCAGCCGAGCGCCTGCTCGATGTCGGCGAGCAGGTCGGAGGCGTCCTCGATACCGACGGACAGCCGCACCAGGTCGCCGGGAACCTCCAGTTCGGAGCCGGCGGTGGACGCGTGCGTCATCGCGCCGGGGTGTTCGATCAGCGACTCGACGCCGCCGAGCGACTCGGCGAGGGTGAAGATCGTCGTGCGGGAGCAGAAGTCGAGCGCGGCCTGCTGACCGCCCTTGAGCCGCACCGACACCATGCCGCCGAACCGGCGCATCTGCCGTGCCGCGACCGCGTGCCCCGGATGCGACGCCAGGCCCGGGTAGATCACCTTCTCCACCGCGGCATGCCCGGTGAGCAGGTCCACGATCTTCTCGGCGTTGTCGCTGTGCCGTTCCATTCGCAGCGCGAGGGTCTTGATGCCGCGCATCGTCAGGTAGGCGTCGAACGGTCCGGGCACCGCGCCAGCACCGTTCTGCAGGAACGCGAACTTGGTGTCGAGTTCCTCGTCGCTGGTCACCAACGCGCCGCCGACGACATCGGAATGCCCGCCCAGGTACTTCGTGGTCGAGTGCAGCACGACGTCCGCGCCGAGCGCGAGCGGCTGCTGCAGGTAGGGCGAGGCGAAGGTGTTGTCCACCACGATCTTCGCGCCCGCCTCGTGCGCGAGCGCGGACAGCGCCTCGATGTCGCCGATGTTCAGCAGCGGATTCGTCGGGGTCTCCACCCACACCAGCTTGGTGGTGGGGCGGATCGCCGCCCGGACGGCGTCGAGGTCGCCCATCGGCGCCGGGGTGTGCTCGATCCCCCACTCGGTGAACACCTTGTCGATCAGCCGGAACGTGCCGCCGTAGGCGTCGTTCGGGATCACCAGGTGGTCGCCGGGCCGCAGCACCGACCGCAGCAGGCAGTCGGTGGCGGCCATACCGGACGAGAACGCCCGCCCGTGGCGTCCGCCCTCGATCGCGGCGAGGTTCGCCTCGAGCGGACGCCGGGTCGGGTTGCCGGTCCGCGCGTACTCGAAGCCGCCGCGCATGCCGCCGACGCCGTCCTGCGCGAACGTGGAGCTGGCGTAGATCGGCACGTTCACCGCACCGGTCTGCGGGTCCGGATCGAAGCCCGCGTGAATGGCCCTGGTGGAGAATCCCTGCTGCTGCTCGCTCATGGCGACAGCCTAGCGAGCCGGGCGTCAGGCGCCCGCGCTGAGGAAGCCGAGCAGGTCCTGCCGGGTGATGACGCCGACCGGCTTGCCGTCGTCGACGACCATCAGCGCGTCGGTGTCGCCGAGCGCCTTCGTCGCGGCGCTGACCGGCTCGCCGGAGCCGATCAGCGGGAACGCCGCGCTCATGTGCTTGGACACCGGGTCCGCGAGCTGCGCGCGGCCCTCGAACACCGCGGAGAGCAGTTCCCGCTCGGTGACGCTGCCCGCGACCTCGCCCGCCATCACCGGCGGCTCGGCCCCGACCACCGGCATCTGCGAGACGCCGTACTCGCGCAGGATCTCGATGGCGTCGCGCAGCGTCTCGGTCGGGTGGGTGTGCACCAGGTCGGGCAGCTCGCCCGACTTTCCGCGCAGCACATCCCCGACGGTCGGCTCCGCGGCCGTGCTGCCGTCGAGCGGGGTGCGGAGGAAGCCGTACGACGCCATCCACTTGTCGTTGAAGATCTTCGACAGGTACCCGCGGCCGCCGTCGGGCAGCAGCACCACGACCACCGCGTCCGGGTCCCGCTCGGCGACGCGCAGCGCCGCGACGACCGCCATGCCGCAGGATCCGCCGACCAGCAGGCCCTCCTCGCGGGCGAGGCGACGGGTCATGTCGAACGAGTCGGCGTCGGAGACGGCGATGATCTCGTCGGGGATGGACGGGTCGTAGGCGGTGGGCCAGAAGTCCTCGCCGACGCCCTCGACGAGGTAGGGCCTGCCGGTGCCGCCGGAGTACACCGAGCCCTCGGGGTCGGCGCCGATGACCTGCACCTTCCCGCCGGAGACCTCCTTGAGGTAGCGGCCGGTGCCGGTGATGGTGCCGCCCGTGCCGACGCCGGCGACGAAGTGGGTGATCTTGCCGTCGGTGTCGCGCCAGATCTCGGGGCCGGTGGTCTCGTAGTGGCTGTCCGGGCCGCCCGGGTTGGCGTACTGGTTCGGCTTCCAGGCGCCGGGGATCTCCTGCACCAGGCGGTCGGAGACGTTGTAGTAGCTGTCCGGGTGTTCCGGGGCGACCGCGGTCGGGCAGACCACGACCTCGGCGCCGTACGCCTTGAGCACGTTGCGCTTGTCCTCGCTGACCTTGTCCGGGCAGACGAACACGCACTTGTAGCCGCGCTGCTGCGCGACGAGCGCCAGGCCGATCCCGGTGTTGCCGGAGGTCGGTTCGACGATTGTGCCGCCCGGCTTCAGCTCCCCGGACGCCTCGGCCGCGTCGACCATCTTGACCGCGATCCGGTCCTTGGAGCTGCCGCCCGGGTTGAGGTACTCAATCTTCGCCGCCACCAGGCCGGAGCCGGGTGAGACCACCGAATTCAGCTTCACCAGGGGGGTGTTTCCGATGAGGTCAACGACGTGATCCGCGATGCGCATGACCCCATCGTCCCAGAGTGCGCGGTGTCGGCAACAGCTGGTCCTCGGCCCGCTGACCGGACTGTGTGACATGCGCCCGATCGGGGCAACGTAACGTCATTCCCACACACCCGAGTTCGGATTCACCTGTTCGGATTCACCGCTGCACAGAAACGCAAGGAGTACTCATGCCCGAGGCTGTCATTGTCTCCGCCGTGCGCTCGCCGATCGGCCGCGCCGGTAAGGGATCGCTGAAGGACGTCCGTCCCGACGATCTGGCCGCGCAGATGGTCGCCGCCGCGCTGGCGAAGGTCCCCGAGCTCGACCCCGCCGAGATCGACGACCTGCTCATGGGCTGCGGTCAGCCGGGCGGCCAGTCCGGCTTCAACATCGGCCGCGTCACCGCCGTGAACCTGGGCTACGACTTCCTGCCCGGTGTGACCGTCAACCGCTACTGCTCCTCGTCGCTGCAGACCACCCGGATGGCGATGCACGCGATCCGCGCCGGTGAGGGCGACGTGTTCATCTCCGCCGGCGTCGAGTCGGTGTCCAGCTTCACCACCGGCAACGCCGACGGCTGGCCGAACACCAAGAACCCGAAGTACGCCGAGGCGATGGAGCGCTCCGCCAAGGAGGCCGAGGGCGGCATCGCGTGGTCCGACCCGCGCGAGAAGGGTCTGCTGCCCGACGTCTACCTGGGCATGGGCCAGACCGCCGAGAACGTCGCGTCGCTGACCGGCATCTCCCGCGAGGACCAGGACCGCTGGGGCGTCCGCAGCCAGAACCGCGCGGAGGAGGCGATCAACCGCGGCTTCTTCGCCAATGAGATCACCCCGGTCACCCTCGCGGACGGCACCGTCGTCTCCACCGACGACGGCCCGCGCGCCGGCACCAGCTACGAGAAGATCAGCCAGCTCAAGCCGGTCTTCCGCCCCGATGGCACCGTCACCGCCGGCAACGCCTGCCCGCTCAACGACGGCGCGGCCGCGCTGGTCATCATGTCCGACACCAAGGCGAAGGCCCTTGGCCTGACCCCGCTCGCGCGCATCGTCTCCACCGCCGCGACCGGCCTGTCCCCCGAGATCATGGGCCTGGGCCCGATCGAGGCGGTCAAGAAGGCCCTCGGCTACGCCAATATGGGTGTCTCCGACATCGACCTGTTCGAGATCAACGAGGCGTTCGCGGTCCAGGTGCTCGGCTCGGCCCGCGCCCTCGACCTGGACGAGGACAAGATCAACGTCTCCGGTGGCGCGATCGCCCTCGGCCACCCGTTCGGCATGACCGGTGCCCGGATCACCAACACCCTGCTCAACAACCTGCGTGAGCAGGACAAGACCTTCGGCGTCGAGACCATGTGCGTCGGCGGCGGCCAGGGCATGGCGATGGTGCTCGAGCGCCTGAGCTGATTTTCGTTCCGCCGAACGGGCGGTTACCGGGCGGGCCTCTCGGCCGATGCCCCGGTAACCGCCCGTTCGGTGTCTGTGGACAGGTTCTCGAGTTGTCCACAGCCACGGCGCAGGGCTGTACGGCGGGTGCGGCGGACGGCACGGTGGGGCGATGGGGGTGTACGACTCACCGTTTCGCGGTTCGCGCGCGGTCGCGGCGCGGCAGCTGACCCAGCATCAGCTGCGCCACGACTGCACCCGCATCTACCGCGACGTCTACGTCGGCAACCGGGTGCCGGTCACCGCGGCGGTCCGTGCCCGCGCCGCCTGGCTGTTCGCCGGACCCAACTGCGTGCTGGCAGGGTTTTCGGCCGCCGCACTGCACGGCACCAAGTGGATCGACGACTGCACGCCAGCGGAGGTCGTCCGGCACGGGCACTGGAGAGCCCCTGCCGGGATGCGCTGCCACGACTACCGCCTGGACCCAGACGAGGTCACAGTGGTCGAGGGCGTGCCGGTCACCACCGCGGCTCGCACCGGGTTCGACCTCGGTCGGAGATTGCCTCGCATCGCCGCGACCACCGCGCTCGACGCGCTCTGCAACGCCACCGGCCTCGAACCCAAGCAGATCGCCGACGTCGCGGACCGGCACCCGGGTGCGCGGGGAGTGCGCAATCTTCGTCGACACCTCATCGACGTGGACGGGGGCGCTCAGTCGCCGCCGGAAACCCACACCCGGCTGGCCATGGTCGACGCGGGGCTGCCGCGGCCAGCAACGCAGATCCCCATCGCGGAGGACGACGGTTTCGTCTTCGCGCACTCCGATATCGGGTGGCCGCAGTGGCGCGTGCTGGTCGAGTACGACGGCGAGCACCACTGGACGGACCGCAGGCAGAGGGCCTGGGACATCGAGCGTCTGGCGCGGATGGAGGCGCTCGGCTGGACGGTGGTCCGCGTCGGCGCGGAACTGCTCTACAGGCGCCGCGCCGTGTTGGTGGAGCGGGTCACCGACGCCCTCCGCGGCGCCGGTGCGCCGGTGTAGCGCCGAACGGGCGGTTACCGGGACGGCCACTCGGCCGATACCCCAGCAACCGCCCGTTCAGTGCGGGCGCGCGTGTGCGTCGACGAGATTCTTGGCGTCGAGCAGGCCGAGGCCCGGATGCAGTTCACGTAGGGCCTTGACCGCGCGCACCGCCGACGGTGCCGAGGCCACCGCGTCCCGCACATCCTCGACGGGGACGGTGGCGGGGTCCACCCGCTCGGGTGCCGGTCCATTGCCACGCCCGCGCCAGATGACGACGGCAAAGGTCACCGATCCGACCAACGCGAACGCCCAAACCGCGAACGTGACCCAGTCCCACACCGACGCGTCGGACCGCACCCCCTGAACCGTGTCGGGCGCGGACAGGATCAGCCAGACGAACAGCAGCACCCAGTACCAGCGCTCCGCCTTCAGAGTCATGCCTCGATGATGCCTCCTGAGACACCGAACGGGCGGTTACCGGGACGGCCACTCGGCCGATGCCCCAGCAACCGCCCGTTCGGCGGGGTGCTGCTAGTCGTTGTTGAAGTAGCTCAGCAGTCGCAGGATCTCGACGTACAGCCACACCAGGGTGACGGTGAGGCCGAGGGCGACGCCCCACGCCGCCTTCTCCGGCGCCTGCGCGCGGATCAGCTGGTCGGCGGCGTCGAAGTCCAGCAGGAAGCTGAACGCGGCGATGCCGATGCAGACGAGGCTGAAGATGATCGCCATCGCGCCGCCGTCGCGCAGGCCCAGGCCGCCGTCCATGAAGAAGCTGGCGATCAGGTTGCCGAGCGAGAGCACCACGACACCGATCAGGGCGCCGACGATCATCCGGGTCAGCCGCGGGGTGACGCGGATGGCGCCGGTCTTGTAGACGACGAGCATGCCGAAGAACACGCCGAAGGTGCCGAGCACGGCCTGCGCGATCATCGTCGACGCGCTGACACCGGAGATCTGGAACGTCATCAGGAACGACAGTGCGCCGAGGAAGACGCCCTCGGCCGCCGCGTAGGCCAGCACGATCGCCGGGTTGTCCATCTTGTTGCCGAAGCTGGCGATCAGCACCAGTACCAGGCCGACGAGGCCGCCGACGATGACGAACGGCGCCGCCAGGTTGATGTTCTGGTTGACCAGCACGTAGGAGACGATCGCCGTGATGGTCAGCACGCCGAGCGTGATGCCGGTCTTGGTGACGACGTCGTCGATGGTCATGGCCCGCTGGGCGGGTCCGGTGGTGTAGGGCTCGGCCTGCGTGTACTGCGGCTGGCCGAACTGCTGGGTCATCTGCCCGGCGCCTGCCGCGGCAGAACCGAACGAGGCGTATCCGCCCTCCTGCTTCGGGAGGTTGCGGAACACCGGGTTGCTGGTGGTGCGCACCGTGCGTGTCCCTTCTTTCGATGGCCCGGATGGGCCGGTCGGGCCGGAATGACCCGACCTCACTACCTGGGTAACGACTAACGCCCGTCTGCGAGTTCCCCTCGGACGGACAATTCGGACTCTACCGTCCCGGACGCCGACTCATCGTGCCACCGACCGGGTAACGGTGAACTTGGGATTGCGTCCGATCTGTTCGGTTGGACCGACGGCGGACGCCAGCGCCGGGCGGTAGCCGAGGTGCGAGTTGAACACCGTCCACAGTTCCCCGCCGGGACGCAGGACCCGGGCGGCGGCCCGGAACATCGCCTGCGCGGCGCCGGTGTGCACGGCGGCACCGATATGGAACGGCGGATTGCACACGATCAGGTCGGCGGAGCGGGCGTCGAGGGTCGACATCGCGTCGTCACGCAGGCAGGTCACTCGCTCCCCCACCCCGTTGGCTGCGGCGGTCGCGGCGGCCGAGTCGACGGCCGCCGCGGACTGGTCGGTGGCGATGACCGCGAGCTCGGGCCGCAGCCGGGCGAGGCTGACCGCGAGGATCCCGGTGCCGCAGCCCAGATCGACGGCGGTCCGGGCAGTCGGGTCGGTGCGCGGCAGGACGTCGAGCAGGAACCGGGTGCCGAGGTCGAGCGTCGGCCCGGCGAAGGCGGCGCCGTGCGCGACGACGTCGAGACCCAACTCGGGAAGGTGTTCGCGCCGAGGGTAGCTCGCGGGGCCCGGGGTCGGTCCGGCGGCGACGAGGACACGAGACTTCTGCCGTCCGCGGGTCGCGTGCACCTCGGCGAAGGAGCCGGCCAGCACGTCGTTGAAGGTCCGGCCCATGTGCTTGTCGCGTCCGCCGCCGTAGACAACGACGGACGGATCCGCATACCGCGCAATGGTTTCGGCGATCTCGGCGAGCGCGGCCAGGCCACGCGGCAGTTGCAGAAGCACGACGGTCGCCCCCGCGAGCAGGTCCTCCCCCAGCCCGCACTGCCGGTAGCTGCCCGCCAGCCCGGCGCGCTCGGCGTTGCCCGCGAGGGCGAGCTCCCCGGTGAGCGGATCCTGATGCACCCGAACCTCGCTCGCACCGTAGCCGGCGACGGCGCCGAGGGTCAGCGCACCGTAGTGGTCCCCGATCACCGCAACCGTGCCCGACGCGGCCGCCGCGAGCGCGGCCGCGGCCTCGTCGAGGATCAGCCGGTCGGCGCCGTCAACGGCGTACAGGTTGGGCGCCTCGACGTCGGGGTGGCGACGCAGGGCGGCGAAGAGTTCCTCGGGGACCGGCACCCGACCAGTGTCTCAGGTGCTACGACACCCAGGTGACGACGGCGTCGAGGTCGGCGCGGCCGGTGCGGAACGCGTTCGCCGGATGCGTCAGGTCCGGATAGCCGAACGAGATGGCGCACAGCACGTTCCGGTCGTCGGGGATCTCGAAGAAGTCCCGCACGTAGGGTGCGCAGCCGGCGAGCGCCGCCTGCGGCACCGTCGCGACACCGAGGCTCTGCGCGGCGAGCAGGAAGGTGTTGACGTAGAGCCCGCAGTCGACGGCGGCGTAGGTGCCGAGGGCCGCGTCGGTGGTGACGATCGCGACGTGCGGGGCGCCGAAGAGGTCGAAGTTCCGCATCGTCTGGTCCGCGGAGGCCTGCCGGTCACCCGCGATACCCAGGCTCGAGTACAGCTGCAGCGCGCATTCCTTGCGGCGGTCCCGATACACGCCGTGGTAGCCGCTGGGGAACTCGATGTCGGGCGCCTGGCCCGCGACCCGCACCGCCTCGGCGAGCCCGCGGCGGAACCGGTCCGTCGCCTCACCGTCGGTGACGGCGACCTGCCACGGCTGGGTGTTGCACCACGACGGGGTGCGCTGGGCCATCGTGAGGATCTCGACGATCACGTCCTCGGGGACGGGATCGGGGAGGAACGCGCGGCAACTGTAGCGGGACGTGAGCAGTGCCGCGAGGGTGGCGGGCGCCACGGTGGTGTCGGTCACGAAATCGAATCCTCGACAGTCGAATTCCGGGCCTCGACGGCCCGGTCAGACGTTGCGGCCGTTGTTTCCCCAGGTCACCGAGACGCCGTTGTCGCGCAGCCAGCCCCCGGGGTCGACCTTATTGCCCTGCGGATCCCACACCTCGAAGTGCAGGTGCGGTCCGGTGGACTGGCCGCGGTTGCCGACGGTGGCGATCTGCTGGCCCGCGGCCACCTGCTGCCCGACCGCGACCTGGTAGTCGTTGATGTGTCCGTAGACGGTGATCGTGCGGTCGGCGTGCATCACCCGCACCCATAGCCCGAACCCGGATGCCTCGCCCGCGGAGATGACGGTGCCCGCCTCGGCGGCGAGGACCGGGGTTCCGATCGGGGCCGCGATGTCGAGGCCGCCGTGGTGCGCGCCCCAGCGGGATCCGAAGTCGGAGGTCAGCACCCCGTTGACCGGCTGAACGGCCCGCTTGGGCAGCGGGTTGGCCGAGCCGAAGTTCTGGTCCTGCGCCCACTGCTTCGCGGTCGCGAAGCCGGGGATGGCGTCCGCGGCGAAGTCGGGCACCTCGACGGTGGCGGGCACCTCGACGCCGACCGAGCGCAGGCCCGCGGTGACGTCGGCAGGGAGGGCGGGCATCTCGACCGTCGCGGCCGCCGCGGTCGCGCCGCCGAGCTGGGCACCGCCGACGAGGATCGCACCGGTCGCGGCGGCCACCGTCGCGGCCTTGACACCCGTTCCGTGACCTTGCGCGGGAACGCGGTGGCGACCCCGCACTGCATCGGGATCGACGGCGGCGAACGCCATCGTTCCCGGTCCTGAACTGCGATGATCTGCCACGGTCGGTACCCCATCCGTTTCTTTGGTCGGCGGCGAGCAGGTTCCTGCGCACCGTTTGTCCGCGTCCGAAGATAACAAGATGATCTCGGCCCCGTCCACCTTTACCGAAGCTTGATCAGGAACCCCAGGTGGGCACCACGCCGCGGTCTCCGAGCCACGCGTTCGGGTTCAGCCGGTTGCCCGCCGCGTCCCACGCCTCGAAGTGCAGGTGCGGCCCGGTGGACTGGCCACGGTTGCCGACGGTGGCGATCTGCTGGCCCGCGGACACCCGCTGGCCGACGTGCACAAGGTAGGTGTCGACGTGGCCGTACACGGTGACGGTGCCGTCGTCGTGCCGGACCCGCACCCACTGCCCGAAACCGGCCGCCGGGCCAGCGGAGATCACCTCACCGTCGGCGGCGGACTGCACCGGGGTGCCGATCGGGGCTGCGATGTCGAGGCCGCCGTGGTGGGTGCCCCAGCGGGCGCCGTACCCGGAGCTCAGCGATCCCGACACCGGCTGCACCGTGCGCGCCTTGAACGGGGCGGCGCTGCCCGGGTCGACCGATGCGAGCAGTCCGGCCGCCCAGTCCGCGGCCGGGCCTGCGGGGAGGTCGAGCACGGGAGCCTGCACGCCGGCGGGCAGCAGCCCGGCCGGGACCTCGAGCGGCTGCGCTGCCGCGGTGCCCGCCCCGAACTGGATGCCTGCGACGGCGATGGCGCCGGTCACGGCGGTGGCCGCCGCGAGAGTCAGGCGGCGGGTGAGCGGGTGAGAACGAGTAACCGTCCTGTGGGTGTTGGCCACAGTCATTTCCTTCACTGTCGTCGTGCCGCGGCGCGCGCATCCCCAAGCGCAACCGCGATCCCCCGGAACGCAGATGAAGGTAACGAAGTCATCTCGACACGTCGATCGTGATCAAATGTTTATCAAACTTTGATCTTGATGAGCCCTCGAGCCGAAACGCCCTGCTCAGCAGGTTTGCGAGTTTCTTACGCCGTAGCGTGACGTCACCCACACGTGGGCCGTTTCGCTGCGGATTCTGGCATGTACAGGGCACGAAAATGCCCCCGGTTCGCACCCGAAGATCGGGGCGCTGCCGGGGGCCGACGGTCGCCGAAACGACCGATGCCCGCCCCACCGACGGGTGGGACGGACATCGCGAGCGTGTACTAGGAGCCGAGGGCGTCCTTGACCAGGTTGGTCAGAACCTGCGAGAGAACGCCGACGAGGATGGTTTCCGCACTGCCCATGATTGCTCCTTTGATGCATGTTCGTACTGTCGGCGCCGACGCTACGGGACGGAAGCGCCCGACATGCCGGTTTCAACTGAACAATCGTCCAACCAGTCGACGCCGACGCGGTGCCCCCGGTCGGGCTCGAACCGACACTTGGCGGATTTTAAGTCCGCTGCCTCTGCCAATTGGGCTACGGGGGCGGGCGCCGGTGACGACTGTAGTGCGGTCAGAGGATCGAGAGCGCGATCCCGTCCAGGATGTCGTGCTCGCTGACGATCAGTTCGGTGATGCCCGCGCGGCGGGCGAGTTCCTCGCCGAGAACGTCCGCGACGATCGCGCCGCCGCCGATCACGTCGACGCGGCCGGGGTGGATGGTGGCGATCGCGGCCCGCTGCTCGTGGGTCCGGTGCAGCAGTGCCGCGTTCACCTCATGCAACCGGTCCAGCGACATCCGCGACAGGTGCACCCGCTCGGCGTCGTAGTGCGGCAGGTCCAGCGACACCGCGGCCAGCGTGGTCATGGTGCCCGCGACCCCCACCCAGGTGCGCGCCCGCTCGACGGGCACACGGGCGAAGGCCTCGCCGATCTTCACGGCGGCGAACTCCCGGGCCGCGGCGATCTGGTCGGCGGTCGGCGGGTCGTCGTGCAGGCAGCGTTCGGTCAGGCGGACGCACCCGATATCGGTGGAGTGCGCCGCGTGCACCCCGTCCGCGTCGCCGAGCACGACCTCGGTGGATCCGCCCCCCAGGTCGACGACGACGAACGGCCCCGCGGCCGCGTCGAGTTCGCCGACCGCACCGGCGAACGACAGCCGGGCCTCCTCGTCGCCGGTGATCACCTCGGCCTCGGATCCGGGGAGGACGGCGCCGAGCACCTCCCGCGTCAGCGCGAAGAAGTCCTCGCGGTTCGCGGCGTCGCGGGTAGCGGACGTCGCGACCATCCGGACCCTCGACGCCCCGGTCTCGCCGATCATGCCCGCGTACTCCTCGAGCGCGGCGCGGGTGCGCTCGAGCGCCTCGGGGGTGAACCGGCCGGTGGCGTCGACGCCCTGGCCGAGCCGATTGACGCGCATCTCCCGGACGACGTCGGTGAGCCGGCCGTGCTCGTCGGCGTCCGCGACGAGCAGGCGGATCGAGTTGGTTCCGCAATCGATCGCGGCGACCCGCGTCATTCGGTATCCCCGGTGTTATCCCCTGTCGCCTCCGGCGTGATGTTCCCTGCCGCCTCCGGTGCGACGTACCGCGGCCAGTCCGCGGGAATGGCGGTGCCCCGCAACCCGGCGTCGGCGGCGAGGGCAACGGACTCGTCGCCGAACGGGTTCAGGCCAGGGCCCTTCGCCAGCGCATGCGCCATCAGCACGTGCAGGCACTTCACCCGATCCGGCATGCCTCCGCCGGTGAAATCCGTTCCGAGCGAATCGATCTGGTTTCGCTCCGCGAGGTACGAGTCGTGCGCACGCCGGTAGCCTGCCGCCAATTCCGGGTCGCGGGCGAGCCGCTCGGTCATCTCCCTCATCACCCCGGCCGATTCCTGGCGGCTGGCCTCCGCGGTCAGCCGCGGGTCGGTGAGGTAGTAGAGGGTGGGGAACGGGGTTCCGTCGGGCAGTCGCGGCGCGGTCTTGACGACGCCGGGGGTGCCGTCGGGTGCGCGGTACGCGATCGCGAGCACGCCGCGCGGCTCGCGACCGAGCTGCGCGGCGACGACATCCAGATCCGCCTTGGGCACGTTGTTCTCGGCAGGCTCGGTCACCCGGTGGGCCCTCCTTGATCCTGGGGAATGGTCATCGACCCGGCGCCGTCCTGGCTCGACGCGGGCGGTGCCGGCGGCGGCGCAGGAGGCGGCGTCGGGGTGGGTTGCGGTTCGACGATCGGACGCCACAGGTCGGTGTACCAGGGGTCGCCGTCGTGCTTGGGTTTGGTGAGATCCTCGACCGGCGGGGCGGTCGCGCCGGGCAGCTGCACCTGATACGGGGTCTCCCCCGGCATCACGTACTGCAACCGCTCACGGGCCTGCGCCCGCACATACGCCGGATCGTCGGCCTGCGCGCTGTCCCGGGTCAACTGGTCGACGTCCGCCTCAAGCTGTCTGCGTTGCTCGGCGACCTGCTCGGCCTCGCTGCGCTGCCCGAGGTAGGTGCGCAGCGGCACCGCGACGGTCAGCGCCACCACGCAGATCACCATCGCGAGGATCACCGCGCGGGCGGTGGACAGCCCCAGCACGGTCCGCTCGGGCTGCGGTGCGGTCGGGCGGCGGCGGGAACGCGCTCCGCCGACCGGCTTCTCGGTCGGCGACGGCGGCGTCGACTGGCCCGCCGCTCCGGTGGAGCCGGGCGCGGCAGGTCCGCTCGGCCGGGTCCGCGACGTCGAGCGTCGCGTCCCGTCCCCGTCGCGTTGACGACGGGGCTCACGGCCACCCGGGCTGCCGCCCGGTCGGGACCTGCCGCGCTGGCTCATGGTCGGTCAGCCGGTCAGGAGCCGAACGAGAACCGCGGGAACGCGAGCTCGCCTGCGTACCGGGCGGCGTCGCCGAGCGACTCCTCGATGCGCAGCAGCTGGTTGTACTTGGCGACCCGCTCGGAACGGGCCGGGGCACCGGTCTTGATCTGGCCGCTGCCGACGGCGACGGCGAGGTCGGCGATGGTGGTGTCCTCGGTCTCGCCGGACCGGTGGCTCATCATCGTCTTGTAGCCGTTGCGGTGCGCGAGGTCCACGGCGTCGAGGGTCTCGGTCAGCGTGCCGATCTGGTTGACCTTGACCAGCAGCGCGTTGGCCGCACCCTTCACGATGCCGTCCTCGAGACGCTCCGGGTTGGTGACGAACAGGTCGTCGCCGACGAGCTGGACCTTGTCCCCGATGGCCTCGGTGAGGGCGACCCAGCCCTCCCAGTCGTCCTCGCTGAGCGGGTCCTCGATCGAGACGAGGGGGTACTGGCCGAGCAGCTCGGCGTAGAAGGCGCCCATCTCGGCGGCCGTCCGGTTCTGGCCCTCGAACTTGTACCCGGTGCCGTCGGTGTAGAACTCGGTGGCTGCGACATCGAGCGCGAGCGCCACGTCGGTGCCCAGCTTGAGTCCGGTCTTGTCGACGGCCTCGCTGATCAGGTCGAGGGCGGCCTTGGTGCCCGCGACGTCGGGCGCGAAGCCGCCCTCGTCGCCGAGGCCGGTGGACAGGCCCTTGGCCTTGAGAACCGACTTGAGCGAGTGGTACACCTCGGTGCCCCAACGCAGCGACTCCTTGAAGGTGGCCGCCCCGACCGGCGCGACCATGAACTCCTGGACGTCGACGCCGGTGTCGGCGTGCGCGCCGCCGTTGAGGATGTTCATCATCGGCACCGGCAGGATGTGGGCGTTCGGGCCGCCGACGTAGCGGTACAGCTCGAGTCCCGAGGACTCGGCCGCGGCCCGCGCCACCGCGAGGGACGCACCGAGCAGGGCGTTGGCGCCGAGCCGCGACTTGTCGGGGGTGCCGTCCTCGTCGAGGAGGGCCTGGTCGACGGCGCGCTGCTCGCTGGCGTCGATGCCGATGATCGCGGGTGCGATGTCGCCGAGAACGGCCTCGACGGCCTTCTGGACACCCTTGCCGTTGTAGCGGTCGCCACCGTCGCGCAGTTCGACGGCCTCGTGCTCACCGGTCGACGCGCCGGACGGCACGGCGGCGCGGGCGAAGGTGCCGTCGTCGAGCAGCACCTCGACCTCGACCGTGGGGTTGCCTCGGGAATCGAGGATCTCGCGGGCTCCGACCTGCTCGATGATGGCCACGAATGGTTCTCCTAATAACGGCGTAGACGATGTCGGTACATAGTGCCAGGTCTGAGCCTAGGGCATGTCACGGCGCACTCCTGACCGCGTAAGTGTTGGCCCGGTCCCGCACATCGAGCAGGTACTGGCCGGACAGGTTGTACGCCATCAGCGCCTGCCGCCAGCCCGCCTCGCCGTTGAGGTCTCCGCCGCGGGCACACAGGTAGCGGCCCGCGGTGAGGGCCGCGTCGTCGATGTTGTCGGGGTCGACGACGCCGTCACCGTTCGCGTCGACACCCCAACGCACCCAGGTCTCCGGGATGAACTGCAACGGACCCATCGCCCGGTCGTGGACCGGGTCGCCGTCCATGACGCCGCCGTCGGTGTCGGGGATCTCGGCGACCCCGGGCCCACCGTCCAGGGGGATCCCGCGGATCGCGGGCGCGACGGTCCCGTCGGCGGCGACCCGCGCGCCACGGTGGGTGCCGTGCCTGCTCTCCACGCCCGCAATACCTGCGATCGTGGTCCAGGCGATGCCGCAGTCGGGGCGGGACCGGGCCATCACCGCCGCCGCGTACCCGTACGCCTCGAGGGCGGTGGCGGACACCCCGGTCTCCTCGGACAGTGCGGCCGCCCAGCCGGCGAGCTGGTCCGCGGTGCGCCCCGGCCCGTCGACGTCGATCGGCGGCAACGCCGCGCCGGGCAGCGGCGGGATGTTCTGCGGGATCGGCGGATCCTGTGCGCAGCCGCCGAGCAGGACGGCGACCGCGAGCGCGACACCGCCGACGGCAGCCGCTCGGGGCGGCACCGGTCGGCGCGTCACCACAGCGCGGACCAGGTGTCCGGCGTGAGCGCCCCCGGCACCGACCCCGACTCCCTGGCCGCCCGTTCCGTCGCCCGGACCCGCTCGGCGAACCCGAGCACCGCCCTGCGCAGGGCGTCCTCGGCGTTCTCCCCGGCGACGATCCGCACCACCCGAATGTCCTCGGGTATCAGGTCGGCGGGCAGCCCGGCCCGGGTGGCCCGGTCGATCACCTTCTCCGCCAACGCGAGTGCGGGCTGGGCCATCGCGATGCCGTCCAGGCAGGACGCCCGCGCCTTCTCCGCGGCCTTCGCGACCTCCCACGCGCGTTCCTGCTCGGCGACGTCGACGGGGCCGGTGTGCCCGTTGGTCAGGTGCGGGCTACGCCCCGACAGCTTCGCGACCAGGCCGCGGGCAACGTCGTCGACGGTGAACGGATCGGTGGCCGATTCCTGCGCGATCCGCGCGTGGAAGAGCACCTGCAGCAACAGGTCTCCGAGTTCCTCCCGCAATCCGACCGGGTCGCCCGCGTCGATCGCGTCGAGCAGCTCGTAGGTTTCCTCCAGCAGGTACCGGCGCAGCGAATCGTGCGTCTGGGTGACCTCCCAGCCGCCGAAGGACCAGAGCCGGTCCATCACCTCGGCGGCCTCGACCAGGCCGTCGCCCGGCCTGCCACCGGTCACGCCGACGCCCCGACCGGGACCGACACGTCGACGGCGCCGGCGGCCCGCCCGTCCATCGCGAGCAGGAAGTCGGCGATGTACTGCAGCAGCTGCACGTCCCGCACCCGATCCGACCCGACACCGCCGGTGCGCGGCAGCGGCATCTGCACCAGGCCGGTGGTGGCCCGGTATTGGGCGGCGGAGTACAGCCGCTTGAGCCGCAGCTGCTTGGAATCGGGCAGCTGCATCGGCGAGATCTTGAGCTGGGTTCCGGTGACGGCGACCTCCTCGATCCCGTACTCGCGGCACAGCAGTCGCAGCTTCGCGACCGACACCAGCCTGCCGACCTCCTCGGGCAGCGGCCCGTAGCGGTCGACGAGCTCGTCGATGACGGCGGTGATCTCGTCGTCGTTGCTGGCAGCGGCGAGCTTGCGGTACGCCTCGAGCCGCAGCCGGTCGCTGGTCACGTAGTCGGGTGGGATGTGCGCGTCGACCGGCAGGTCGATCCGCACCTCCTTCGGCGCCTCGTCGGTGGTGATCGGCTTGCCGTCCGCGACGGCGCGGTAGGCCTCGACCGCCTCCCCGACCAGGCGCACATACAGGTCGAAGCCGACCCCGGCGACGTGCCCGGACTGCTCGGCGCCCAACACGTTTCCGGCGCCGCGGATCTCGAGGTCCTTCATCGCGACGGCCATGCCCGCACCGAGGTCGGAGTTCTGCGAGATGGTGGCGAGCCGGTCGTAGGCGGTCTCGGTGAGCGGCTTCTCCGGCGGGTACAGGAAATAGGCGTAGCCGCGCTCCCTGCTGCGCCCGACGCGGCCGCGCAGCTGGTGCAGCTGGGACAGGCCGAGCGAGTCGGCTCGTTCGACGATGAGGGTGTTGGCGTTGGAGATGTCGAGCCCGGTCTCGATGATCGTGGTGCACACCAGGACATCGAACTCGCGCTCCCAGAAGCCCTGCACGGTCTTCTCCAGGGTCTCCTCGTTCATCTGGCCGTGCGCGACCACCACCCGCGCCTCCGGCACCAGCTCGCGAATCCGCTTGGCGGCCTTGTCGATCGAACTCACCCGGTTGTGCACGTAGAACACCTGGCCGTCGCGGAGCAGCTCGCGGCGGATCGCGGCGGCGACCTGCTTGTCGGCGTACGCGCCGACGTAGGTGAGGATCGGGTGCCGCTCCTCGGGCGGGGTGAGGATCGTCGACATCTCCCGGATCCCGGCCATGCTCATCTCCAGGGTGCGCGGGATCGGCGTCGCCGACATGGTGAGCACGTCGACGTGGGTGCGCAGCGCCTTGATGTGTTCCTTGTGTTCGACGCCGAACCGCTGTTCCTCGTCGACGATCACCAGCCCGAGATCCTTCCAGCGCACCCCGGTCTGCAGCAGCCGGTGGGTGCCGACGACGACGTCGACCTCGCCGTCGGCGAGCTGCGCGATGATCTCCTTGGACTCCCCCGCGTCGGTGAACCGGGACAGGCCCCGCACCTTCACCGGGAAGTTCGCCATCCGTTCGGCGAAGGTCTGCAGATGCTGCTGCGCGAGCAGGGTCGTCGGCACCAGCACCGCGACCTGCTTGCCGTCCTGCACGGCCTTGAACGCGGCACGCACGGCGACCTCAGTCTTGCCGTAGCCGACGTCACCGATGACCACCCGGTCCATCGGGACCGGCTTCTCCATGTCGGCCTTGACCTCGTCGATGACGGTCAACTGGTCGTGGGTTTCGGTGAACGCGAACGCGTCCTCCATCTCCTTCTGCCACGGGGTGTCCGGGCCGAACGCGTGCCCCGGCGCCGCCTGCCGCGCCGCGTACAGCTGCACCAGCTCGCCCGCGATCTCCCGGACCGCCTTGCGGGCCTTGCGTTTCGTGTTCTGCCAGTCGGATCCGCCGAGCTTGGACAGCGCGGGCAGCTCGCCGCCGACGTACCGCGAGAGCTGGTCGAGCGACTCCATCGGGACGAACAGCCGGTCGCCGGGGTGGCCGCGTTTGCTCGCCGCGTACTCGATCACCAGGTACTCGCGGCGGGCGCCGCCGACGGTGCGTTCGACCATCTCCACGAACCTGCCGATGCCGTGCTGGTCGTGGACGACCATGTCGCCCGCGGTCAGCGCCAGCGGGTCGACCTGGTTGCGGCGCTTGGGCGGCAGCTTCCTTCCGTCGCCGGCCGCGGCGACCCGGTTGCCGGTCAGGTCCGATTCGGAGACCAACACCAGACCGGCAGGCTCCGCTCCGGCGGGAAGGATCAGGCCGTTCTGCAGGGTGGCGCACAGCACCGACACCTGGCCGCGGGGCGGTTCGCCGCCGGGCGCGAGGTGAGCGGCGGGCACCTCCGCGTCCCCGAGTCGTTCCAGCGCGCGCTGCGCGGTGCCTGCCCCGGCGACCACGATCGCGGCCCGGCCACCGGTGCTGACGTGCGCCCGGAGCATCACGAACAGCTCGGCAAGCAGATCGTCGGAGCCGCGCACCTCCGGCGCCGCCTGCACGTCGAGGACCAGTTCGTCGGCACTGCCGGAGGCGAGCGGGCTGACCGTCCACCACGGTCTCCCCTGCGCGGTCGCGCTCGCATGCACCTGCCGCAGCGTCCGGTACGCCGACGCAGCAAGGGCGGCCCCTGACACCCCGACCCCGGAGGTGTCGAGCGTGGAGGTGTCCAGCGGTGCGGCCGCCCCGATCGACGCCGCGGTCCAGGACGCCTCGAGGAACTCCTGCCCGGTGCGGACCAGATCTGTTGCGCGGGTACGGATTTTCTCCGGATCGCAGAGCAGGACGTGGGTGCCCTCGGGCAATGCCTCGGTCAGCAGCACCAGCTCCCCGTTTTGCAGCACCGGCAGCAGCGCCTCCATGCCGTCGACGGGGATACCCGCGGACAGCTTGTCGAGCATCTCGACCAGTGCCGCGTCGGCCTGGTTGTCGCGTGCCAGGGCGGCCGCGCGGTCGCGGACCGTCTCGGTGAGCAGCAACTCGCGGCACGGCGGCGCGATCAGGGCGGCGACCTCGAGGTCCGGCAGGGACCGCTGGTCTGCCACCGAGAACGGCCGAAGCTCGGTCACCTCATCCCCCCAGAACTCCACCCGCACAGGATGATCCGCGGTCGGAGAGAAAATATCGAGGATGCCGCCACGGACCGCGAACTCGCCGCGCTTGCCGACCATGTCGACGCGGGTGTACGCCATCTCGACGAGCCGCGCGATCAGCTCGTCGAACGGGCTCTCGCTGCCGACCCGCAGGGTGACCGGTGCGATCTCGCCGAGGCCGGGTGCCATCGGCTGCACCAGCGAGCGGACGGTGGTGACGACCACCTTCAGCGGCGGCCCGTAGTCGGCGTTGTCCGGGTGCGCGAGCCTGCGCAGCACCTCGAGTCGACGTCCGACGGTGTCGGCACCCGGGGACAGCCGCTCGTGCGGCAGGGTCTCCCAGGACGGGAACTGCGCGACCGCGTCCCCGAGGATCTCCCGCAGCTCCGTGGTGAGATCGTCGGCTTCGCGTCCGGTGGCGGTGACGAGCAGCAGCTGACCGTGCTCGGCGATCGCGGACGCGAGGAAGGGCCGAACCGGGTTCGGCGCGACCAGCGCGAGCTCGGCGCGCCCGAGGGCATCCCGAACCGGGCCGAACGCGGCCCCGGCGAGCGCGACCCGGGCGATGCCCGCGAGCGGAAGATGCGGCTGCCCGGATTCCGGGCCCGCGGTGGACAGCGTCGATGGCATGTGGATGTGACCGCCCCTGGATCGCCGAACGAGGACCGGCCGCCGTGCCCGACGGCCCCGACCGATTCTAGGCCGGGCGCCCTGGCCCGGAGATCAGCGGTAGTGGACCTGCGTCGTCCGTGCCATCGAGGTGAGCATCTGCGGGAGCCGCATCAGCGCCCGCTGCTGCAGGATCTGCTGCTCCATCGGCGCGCTGAGGGTGTCGCGCCACAGCTGCGGCCGGTCCTCCTTGAGCGCCCGGTACTTCGGCAGCATCTGCTCGGTGATGTACGCCCAGCGGGCGTCCCGCTCGGACCAGTTGAATGCGGGCAGCGGGGTCTGCAGCCGCCACTGCGGTCCGGTGACCGGGCGGCCGGTGACGTCGCCCGCGGTCAGGGTCAGCGGGGCTGCCTCCCGCGGCGGGACCACCCCGGGGATCGCGGGATCGGCCGCGACGGTGGACAGGTAGGTCAGTGCCCGCCCGACCGGGCCGCGGTACGCGCGGGCGCGGTCCCACTGATCGCCGATCGACTGGTACTGCTCCCGGTACAGCAGCCGCTTGTTGCCCTCGACCACCAGGTCCGGGTCGCCGGTGGCGATGTCCCGCCACGCGCCGTACGCGTTCTCGTCGATCAGGCCGGCGTCGCGGTACTCGTCGATCGCGGTCATGCCTGCCGCGAGGTACGCCTCGTGCTGCGGGATCAGGTCCATGAAGATGTGCTTGCTCATCGCGATGACCTGCACCTGGAAGTGCGCGATGTCGTCGGCGGTGATGGTGCGGCCCACCTCGAACAGGGCCTGCAGGTCCTCGGGGAGGGTCGCCTTCGCGGGCGCGGCAGCGTCGTCGAGCGGCCGGACGATCGCGGCGACCGCGTCGGTGACGCCCCGCACACCGAGGACCACCCGGCCGAGGTCGACGTCCATGATCCCGGCCGCGAACGACGGCCCGGCCATGCCGCCCTGCCCGGTCCACAGGAAGTCCGCGTTCTCGAGTTGGAGTCGCTCGTAGTACCGGAAGGTGTTCGCCAGGTTCTGTTCGTTGGCGGCAAGGCCTCGGTTCGGGTCCCAGTTCGTCAGGTCCAGGCCCGCCTTGACGGTGGCGGTGGTCAGCCAGAACTGTTGCAGCAGTGCCGCGTACCGGGTCGGGTCGACGCCCGCCGCGCGGGCCCGGTCGAGCGCGGCACCGAGGACGGCAGGGTCGGTCGGTAGGTCCGGGGCGACGCCGCCGTTGCCTTCGGCGTCCGCGTTGGACAGCGGAACGTCGAGGTACGCGAGATCGTCGGCGAGGGCGACCGTAGGCGTCAGCAGCGCCGCGACGGCCACCAGCACCGTCGCGATCGCCGCCCTCACCGCCGCGCCTCCGCGAAGCGGCCGACGAACCAGTCCACGTTCTGCATGCCGAGCAGTTCGGTGCCGACCCGGTACGGGTTGGTGAGGATGTCGAACACGCCGCACACGCTCGGGTCGACGGTGACCTCGGTTCCGCCTGCCCGGTACGCGGCGACCAGGTTCTCGACGTCCGAGTACGGGACGAGGAAGTCGTCGCGGCAGGAGGTCATCAGCACCGGCGCCGCAGGCGCCCGCTGACCCATCCGGTTCTCGGCGTATGCCCTGGCGAAGACCGGGTTGTCCGCGGGACGGCCGTTCTCGTACAGCGCGCCGAGCGGAAGGAACGGCATGTACAGGTAGTTCTGCTGGCAGGTGTTGTTGAAGGCGTCGGCGACGAGCCTGCCGAGCGGGGTCAGTTCCCGGTCGAGGTCGATCTCCGGGTAGGTGGCGGCGTAGCTCAGCGAGTTCGCGAACACGAATCCGGCGCCGATGCCGCCGTCGGCGCTCCGCTCGAAGGTGGCGCTGTCGATGACCATCGCCTGCAGCACGGTGCCGACGACGTTCAGTTCCGGCGCGTAGCTGGCCTGCTTCTCGGCGGCGAACCCGGCGGCGACGCCGCCCCCCGCGATCCCGTACAGCCCGATCGGGGTGTCGGCGGCGAGGCCCGCGTCGGGCAGCGCAAGCGCGGCGCGCAGGCCGTCCAGGGTTGCGGCGCCCGCGAAGTTGCCGACCGCGAACCCGTTGGGTGCGGTGTCCCCGTCGTTGGCGGTGTCGCTCATCATCACGGCCCAGCCGTGCCCGAACATCTGCGCCACCGGGCCGAGCGCGGAGAACAGGGACGGGTCGCCCTGGTTGCCGCCCGTCCACTGGGTGCTCGGCATGCAGTTCGGGCCGAGGCTGTCGTTCGCCTCCGCGTATCCGACGAGCTTGCGTTCGCCGGCGGGGGTGCCGTCCTGCGGAATCATCAGGATGCCGGTGCTGACGGTCGGCGACCCGTCGAAGGCGGTGGTGACGTACATCAGCTGCCACGCCGACACGTGGCCGGGCTGCACACCGTAGACCTGGACCGTCGCGGGCCGGGCCCGCAGCAGGGTTCCCGGTGCGGCGTCACCGACCGGCGGGGCGTCGTACCAGGGGTCGTCGCTGGCCAGCCGCGGGTACCACTGCTGCGGCGGCGCGATGCCGCCGTCGGCGAGGGTGCTCAGCACGAACGGGTTGAACACCTTGTCGAGCGGCACCGGCTCGGACGCCGCCGAGGTGCCCGCCGAGACGACGAGGAGCGCGGCAGCGAGGGCGGTGCCGAGGAGTCCGGTCCTGGTGATCATGGCTGCTGTGTCGAACCGCTACACCTATTCGTTACAAACCGGTCGGTTCCCGTTCACTTCCCGAGCTGCGGATCCGCCTCCAGGTTCGTCAGGCCGTTCCAGCACAGGTTCACCAGGTGCGCGGCAACGGTCTCCTTCGGCGGTGTCCGCTCGTCGAGCCACCACGTCGCGGTCGTCGCGACCATGCCGACCAGGGCCTGCGCGTACAGCGTCGCCAACTCCGGATCGAACCCGCGACGGGAGAAGTCGCCTGCGAGAAGATGCCCGACCCGGGTGACGGCCTCGTTCAGCAGGCTCGAATAGGTGCCCTCCTCCGCCGACACCGGGGAATCCCGCACCAGGATCCGGAACCCCTCGGTGCGCTCCTCGACGTAGGTGAGCAGCGCCAGTGCCGCCCGCTCGACCCGCACCCGCGACCGGTTCTGCTCGAGGGAGCGGGTCACCATGTCCAGCAGCACCGACATCTCGCGGTCGACGACGACCGCGTAGAGCCCTTCCTTGCCACCGAAATGCTCGTAGACGACCGGCTTCGAGACGTTCGCGCGGGCGGAGATCTCCTCTATCGACGCGGCCTCGTAGCCGCGCTCGGCGAACACACTGCGGCCGATCTCGATCAGCTGCTCGCGGCGCTGCGTCCCGGTCATCCGGGTCCGGGGCGGCTTGTCGGCTGGGGGCTGCTTGTCGGCCGGGGCCTGCGGTGGTCGCGACATGGTGCCAGCGTATCGGCCCACCGCATCCGAACCGGCGAGGCGGTTAGCACCGACACGGGTGCTCATGCGAGGATCTAGGGCGCACAGCGGACCGCCGAAGCCGGGGTTTCGACCCCTGGATGTTCTGCGAATCCGCAGGCAATCCGCCGTAGTGTAATGGCAGCACCTCTGATTTTGGTTCAGATAGTTCAGGTTCGAGTCCTGGCGGCGGAGCACCTCACAGACACACACGACGCAGAACCAGCACATGTCGATTCGGGCACACTGTCGATACGAGGAGCTTCATGTCAACCGAGACCGCCGTGATCGTCCTAGCCGCCGGAGCGGGGACACGGATGCGGTCCAAGACCCCGAAGGTGCTGCACACCCTCGCGGGGCGTTCGATGCTCGCGCATTCGCTGCACGCGGCGGCGGAACTGAAGCCGACCCACCTCGTCGTTGTCGTCGGGCATGAGCGGGAGGCGGTCGGGGCGGCCGTCGCGGACACCGCCACCGCCCTCGGCATCGAGATCGCGACCGCGGTGCAGGAGCAGCAGAACGGCACCGGCCACGCGGTCCAGTGCGGTCTCGCCGCGGTGCCCGCGGACTTCACCGGCACCGTCGTCGTCACCTCCGCGGACGTTCCCCTGCTCGACGGGCACACCCTGCGGGGGCTGCTCGACGAGCATCACGCCGAGCCGACACCGGCGGGCGCGACCGTTCTGACATTCGTCCCCGCCGACCCCAACGGGTACGGCCGGATCGTGCGCGACGCCGCAGGCGCGGTGCTGGAGATCGTTGAGCACGCGGACGCGACCCCCGACCAGATCGCGATCACCGAGGTCAATTCCGGCGTGTACGCGTTCGACGCGCAGGTGCTGCGGGACGCCGTTGCGCGCCTGGATCCGAGCAACGCGCAGCGTGAGTTCTACCTCACCGATGCGCTGCGGATCGCCCGCGAGCTCGGCAGGGATGTGTACGCCGCGCAGCTCGACGACCCGGGCAAGGTCGCAGGCGCCAACGACCGCGTGCAGCTGGCCGCGTTGGCCCGCGACCTGAACCGCCGCATCCTCGATGCTCACATGCGGGCCGGGGTGACCGTCGTCGACCCGGCGAGCACGTGGATCGACGTCGACGTGATCATCGAGCGCGACGCCACCATCCGGCCCGGCGTGCAGTTGCACGGCCGGACCGTGATCGGCGAGGACGCGGTGATCGGGCCGGACAGCACGCTCACCGACGTCACCGTCGGGGCGGGGGCCTCGGTGGTCCGCACCCACGGTGAGCGGGCGGTGATCGGCGCCAGCGCCACCGTCGGGCCGTTCACCTTCCTCCGTCCGGGCACCGTGCTCGGCGCCGCGGGCAAGCTCGGGGCGTTCGTCGAGGTCAAGAACTCCGACATCGGCGACCACACCAAGGTGCCGCACCTGACGTACGTCGGGGACGCGAGCATCGGGTCGCACAGCAACATCGGGGCGTCGAGCGTCTTCGTCAATTACGACGGGGTCACCAAGACCCGTACCGTGGTGGGGTCGCACGTGCGGACCGGGTCGGACACCATGTTCGTCGCACCGGTACGGGTAGGCGACGGCGCATACACCGGCGCAGGCACCGTCCTGCGTGAGGACGTGCCGCCGGGGGCGCTGGCCGTCTCCGGAGGCAAGCAACGCAATATCGAGGGTTGGGTCGAACGCAATCGTCCCGGCACGGCGGCCGCGGAGGCGGCGGCCACCGCACAGCAGCACAACGATGACACGAACAAGGACGGCGAAGAGCAGTGACCGCGAATTGGATCGACAACCAGAAGAACCTGATGCTCTTCTCCGGTCGCGCGCATCCCGAACTGGCGGAGCAGGTGGCGAAGGAACTGGACATCCAGGTCACCCCGCAGACGGCGACGGACTTCGCCAACGGCGAGATCTTCGTCCGGTTCGAGGAGTCGGTGCGCGGATCCGACGCGTTCGTGCTGCAGAGTCACCCGGCGCCGCTGAACCAGTGGGTGATGGAGCAGTTGATCATGATCGACGCGCTCAAGCGGGGCTCCGCGAAGCGCATCACCGCGATCCTGCCGTTCTACCCGTACGCCCGCCAGGACAAGAAGCACCGCGGCCGTGAGCCGATCTCCGCGCGCCTGATCGCGGACATGCTCAAGACCGCGGGCGCGGACCGGATCATCACCGTCGATCTGCACACCGATCAGATCCAGGGCTTCTTCGACGGACCCGTCGACCACATGCACGCGCTCGGCCAGCTCGCCGGCTATGTGCGGGAGAACTACGGCACCGAGAACATCTGCGTGGTCTCCCCCGACGCGGGCCGCGTCAAGGTCGCCGAGAAGTGGGCCGACGCCCTCGACGGCGCACCGCTGGCGTTCGTGCACAAGACCCGCGACCCGCTGGTCCCGAACCAGGTCAAGTCCAATCGCGTCGTCGGCGACGTGAAGGGCATGACCTGCGTCCTGATCGACGACATGATCGACACCGGCGGCACCATCGCGGGTGCGGTGAAGGTGCTCAAGGACTCCGGAGCGGGCGACGTGATCATCGCAACCACGCACGGCGTCTTCTCCGACCCGGCGGCCGAGCGCCTGGCGACCTGCGGCGCGAAGGAGGTCATCGCGACCAACACGCTGCCGATCCCGGAGTCCAAGCGCTTCCCGACGCTGACGGTGCTGTCCATCGCCCCGCTGCTCGCGCGCACCATCAAGGAGGTCTTCGAGAACGGCTCGGTGACCTCGCTGTTCAACGGCATCGCGTAGGCGTTCGGCGCCCGTGCCCGCGTCCGGCGGCTGAGCCCCGGCACGCGCGCACGGGCGTAGCCTTTTCGTGTGTTCACCGGATTCCCCGTCGCGGCACTCGACTTCTACGAGGACCTCGAGTCCGATAACAGCAAGCGCTTCTGGACCGCGCACCGGTCGGTCTACGACGCGTCGGTGCGGGCTCCAATGCTCGCATTGCTCGAGGAGTTGGAACCGGACTTCGGTTCCGGCAAGGTGTTTCGGCCGTACCGCGACGTGCGGTTCGCGCGGGACAAGTCGCCGTACAAGACCCATCAGGGCGGGTACATCGAAGCCTGCCCCGGCACCGGCTTCTACGTGCAGATCGATGCCCGCGGCCTGTTCGTGGCAGGCGGGTACTGGGCGCACACCCCGGACCGGCTGGCCCGCTACCGCACCGCCGTCGACGCCGACCTGCGCGGCGACCAGCTGGTGACGATCACCGCCGACCTCGAGGCCGCCGGATTCGAGATCGGCGGCGACCGACTCAAGACCGCCCCGCGCGGCTACCGCGCGGACCATCCGCGGATCGAGCTGCTGCGGCACCGCACGCTCACCGCGGGCCTGCTGTTCACCTCACCCGACTGGATCGACAGTCCCCGGACGCTGCGTGAGGTCCGCGAGGCCTGGGGCGCGATGCGGGCCCTCGTCGACTGGCTCGGCGACGTTCTCGACTGACCGCCACCCCGCGACGACGTGACGCAAACCTCTTGCGCGACAACTACTGCCAGCGCACGGACGCCCGCTCCACGCAAGCGAACATGAGATTGATCACGACCGGGGGAAGAACGCCAGGTGCAATGCCGAGCCGGTGTGAAGGGTCCCGATCGTCTGCTTTATTGTCATGCGTCGTGATTGACGCGCAGACTCTCGACGCTCCGGCCGAAACCACAACGATGATGTCGGCCAGACGCGAACCTCGACGAGCCTGGGTTCCCGGAGCCTGCGTCTGGTGCGGTGACGACGAGTCGGTCGACATGTATCGCAACGAGCCGCGCTGCGGCACGTGCCGCGAGAAGGAAGAGATCATCGAGGGCGCACGCCGGTTCCTCGGGATGTACGGCCTGCGCCCCCTCGGCGGCACCCTGCAGTCCGACGACGAGGAAGAGCGCGAGTGGCGGGTCACCGCCCGTGACGCCCGCCAGGTGCTGAACCAGATCAAGCTCGCCACCCCGCCGGATCCGGCGTTGGTCCGCAAGGCGTTGCGCCCCCGCGCCGCCGCCGTCGTCGCCGAGTCCCCCGCTGCCGCAGCGCGACCCGCCCCCTCCGGCACCGCGACGGCCCCCCGCGCCGCGCGCCCGGCGGCCACGCCTGCTGCCGCGCCGGTCCGCTCCGACGCCGTGGACCTCGAGGAGATCCAGACCCGCGCCCTTGCGCTGCTGGACCAGATGACTCAGGTCGACGCGCAGCTGGCCCAGGTGGCCGAGCAGTCCGGGCTCGCGGCCCGCGCCCGGCGCAGCGATCTGGAGAAGCAGAAGGCCACGATCATGCGCACCCTCGGCGCGCTGGAGAAGGCGCGACTGAGCGCGCAACGCTGACAGCGGGCACGATGATCCGGTGACCATCGAGATCCGCGACGCCAGCGCCGCCGACCTGCCCGGGATCCTCGAGATCCACAACGAGGCGGTCCGCAACACCACCGCGATCTGGGACGAGGAGACCGTCGACGTCGCCGACCGGCGGGCCTGGCTCGAGGATCGACGCGCCAACGGGTTCCCGGTGATCGTCGCGGTGTCCGGCGGACGCGTCGCCGGCTATGCCTCCTATGGGGTGTGGCGCGCCAAGAGCGGCTACCGGCACACGGTCGAGAACTCGGTGTACGTGCACCCCGACCATCACCGCAGGGGTGTCGCGTCCGCGCTGATGACCGAACTCGTCTCCCGGGCCCGCGCCGGGCAGGTCCACGTGATGGTGGCCAGCATCGAGGCGGGCAACACCGTCTCGATCGCCCTGCACGAGCGGTTCGGATTCACGGTGGTCGGCGTGATGCCCGAGGTCGGGATCAAGTTCGGCCGGTGGCTCGACATGACCTACCTGCAGTTGATCCTGTAGGTCACCGCCCGCGACCGGCGGGGCTGCCTGCCGGTCAGGCCGGTGCGGACAAGGCGGGGCTCAGCCACATCGGCTCCCCCGGCAGCTCGCACTCCTCCGGCGCGGGCAGCGGGACGAGTTCCGGCTCGCCCTCCTCCAGCCCGCACGCACGCTCCAACTCCCGCTGTTCGCGGCGCTCCTCCATGCGGTCGCGCCGATCCTGATCGTCGTCCCGGTCCGTTACGTCCGCCGACCGCGGGGCGGCCGACACCGTCGTCGCGTCCGGGCCTGCTGGCGGCGTGGCCCCCTGCAGCGGAGTCGCCAGGCCGATCGCCGCCGCGGTGATCGATCCCAGGAGCCAGGCCGTCGTTGCCATTGTCATGGTGGTGCCGTCCCTCCAGCGGGAGGCCGCGGCGCGTAGCGGTGATCGAGGTCCGCATCGCCGACGCGTCGCCCGGCCATCCGGCGGGCTGTCGTCATGTGCGTACTGGCGACAACCTCTCCGTACCGCGCGTTATTCCCGTCACACGACACCGGTGGACGGGATCGAAACGCAGCGGAAGGCACGCCGACCCGCCGCCGACGACCCTTCAGTCCCGCTGAGCGGGATGAATCTCCGGGACGCCCGCGGGCCGGACGGCCCGCGCACGGCCCCGAACCGACGCGCCAAACCCGCAGGTGACGCCTCACGCGAATCCGTCAAACGGGGCAAAGCAGACACATTTCCTTCGCCACCCTCACATCATGCCCCGGTGAGAGTTATCCGGATATTCATCTGCATGGTTATCACCGTGCCCAAACCGTGATACCAATTACCCGGCGCTGGCCGATGAGACCTGCGTCACCAACCCCCACATCACAGGAGAAATCACATGGGATCGACCGCTGAAGACCTCAAGCTCGCTGGCGACCTGCAGAAGGTCATCGGTGGCGTCGGCGGCGTCATCGTCGGCCTCGGCGCCGTTGTCGGCCTTGGCATCGCGCTGACCTCCTTCAGCGCAGCCTGATCCGTGGTCTGAGTCCCCGAGCCGGATCCGTCGAAGGCCCCCTCAGCGACGACGGATCCGGCCTCGGTGCAATCAGACCCGATCGGCGAGGACGAGCGCGAAGCGCTCCCGGGGATCGGTCCACACCCGATCACCCGCGAAGCCCGCCACGTCGAGTTCCTTGCGGATGCCGTCGACGTGCAGCTTCGCCGAGATCTCCGTCCGCATCTGCTCCCCCTCCGTGAAGCTCACGTCCAGGTCGAGCGCCGGAATCCGCACCCGCATCGGGGCGAGCGCCTCCACCCGCATCTCGATCCACTCGTTGCGTGAATCCCACAGCGCCACATGACGAAACCGGTCCGGATCGAAGTCCGCACCCAGCCGGTCATTGAGCACCGCCAGCACGTTCAGGTTGAACCGTGCCGTCACCCCCGCCGCATCGTCGTAGGCCGGAACCATCACCGCCGGGTCGGTCGCCAATCCGACCCCGAGCAGCAGCTGCTCGCCCTCGTCGAGCACGCCCGCCACCGAGGCGAGGAACTCGGCACGCTCGTCCGGAACAAGGTTGCCCAGCGTCCCCCCGAGGAACGCGATCATCCGTTTGCCGTCCCGCGCCCGCGGCAGGGTGTTCAGGGTGTCGGTGAAGTCGCTGACCACCCCCCGGACCGCCAGCGACGGGAAGTCACGCGCCAGCTCGTGCACCGACGACTCCAGCGCCGCCACCGAGAAGTCCTGCGGGACATACTGCTCCAGGGTTCCGTGGTCGGTGAGCGCGGCCAACAACAGCCGGGTCTTCTCCGACGACCCCGCCCCCAATTCCACCAGCACCTCTGCCGAGGCGGCCGCCGCGATGTCCGCGGCGCTGACCCGCAGCAGTTCCCGCTCGGTCCGCGTCGGGTAGTACTCCGGCAACCGGGTGATCTCCTCGAACAGTTCGCTGCCATGCGCATCGTAGAACCACTTGGGTGGCAGCCACTTCGGTGTCGCCGTCAACCCGATCTGCGCGTCGGTTCGCAGGTTCGCCTCCACCTGCTCCGGCACCAGGTGCACCTCGATCGTCGGCTCGATCATGCCCGTCCCGCCCCTTCCCACTCCGGTATCGCCAGATCGGTGATCTCCAGGTGCCCCGGACGCGCCTGCACCGCGTGCCCGTCCGGCACCGCAACCCAGCCGTCGCGGTCATCGGTCGGTTCCGACGCCACCACCGCGCTTGACTCGTCCACCCGCACGGACAGGGCATGATCGACGGCCGTCGCCCACACCCCGGTACCATCGCTGAGCAGCAGATTCAGCCGCGAGCGCGGCGCCGCCGCCACGACCTCCACGACCAGCTCGCGCAGCGCGTCCGCGGGCGACGACACCGCGAGGCGGCGCCGCAGCAGGGTCCACAGCAACGCCGAATCCGTCAACGCGGGCATCGTCAGCAACTCCACCGCGGGCAGCCACTCCGCGATCGCCGCGACGGACCCCGGCCACCCGGCTATCCGCCCGTTGTGGCTGAATACCCACCGTTCGTGGAGGAACGGGGCGCACGCCTCCCGCGACAGCGGCATCCCCTCGGTGGCCGACCGGACCGCACCGACGACCGCGGACGACCGCACCTGCGCGAGCACCCCGACAACCGCGGGATCCGACCAGATCGGGCTCGCGTTGTGGTACGCCACCGCGGGGGCGGCGCCGTCCGGCCACCACGCCGCGCCGAATCCGTCGGCGTTGACCGTGCCGCCGCCCCGCATGTCGGTCGGCGCCCAGGACTGCCGGAGCAGGCTGTGGGTGCCGCCGGTGATCACCTCGGCCACCGACCTCGGCGGGCCGACATACGCCAGATGCCTACACATCGCGCGCACACCGGAAGCCGGCGAAGATCTGCCTGCGGATCGGGTGGTCCCAGTTCCGGAAGGTGCTCCGGCACACCACCGGGTCGGTGCCGAACGACCCACCCCGCAGCACCCGGTAGTCGCCGCCGAAGAAGACCTCCGAGTATTCCCGATACGGGAACGCCGCGAATCCCGGATAGGGGCGGAAGTCCGAACTCGTCCACTCCCATACGTCGCCGATCAGCTGGTGCACGCCGGACGGGGACGCCCCGCCGGGGTAGGCACCGACCTCCGCCGGCTCAAGGTGCCGCTGCCCGAGATTCGCATGCTCCGCGGTGGGTTCGGCATCGCCCCAGGGGAATCGGCGGGATCGTCCCGTCGCCGGGTCCCACCGGGCGGCGAACTCCCACTCCGCCTCCGTTGGCAGTCGACCCCCCGCCCACCGCGCGAAGGCCTGCGCCTCGAAGTAGCAAACGTGCGTCACCGGCTGCCGCGGGTTCACCGGGGTCATCACCCCGAACACCCGACGCCACCAGGTGCCGGAGGTGTCCCGTTCCCAGAACTGCGGCGCCTCGAGCGACTCGTCCGACCGGTGCGCCCAGCCCCGAGTGCTCCACAGCTCGGGGCGGTCGTAGCCGCCGTCGGCGATGAATTCCAGGTAGCGGGCGTTGGTCACCGGAGCCGCGTCGATCACGAAGGGCGGCAGCGAGACCCGGTGCGCGGGCCGTTCGTTGTCCAGCGCCCAGGGATGGGTGGAGGTGCCCAGTTCGAACTCGCCGCCGGGGAGCGTCACCTCTCCGGCGACGTCCACAACCGCGCCGGGGGCGGGGGCCGCCGTCAGCACCGGGGTGCCGCTGCGCAACTGGTGGGTGGCGAGCATCGTCTCGTCGTGCTGCTGTTCGTGCTGGGCGATCATCGCGAACGCGAACCCGTCCCGCTCCAGGCGTCGGCCCGCCAGCGGTGAGCGGTCCAGAACGTCCCACGTCATCTCCCGCACCTGCCCGACGTAGCCGCGTGCCTCACCCGGATCCAGCAGCGGCAGTGACGGTCTCGCGGAGCGCGCGTGCTGGAACGCGTCGTAGAGGTCGTCGATGTCACGGCGCAGCGGAGCACGCCCGCCGACGTCCCGAACCAGCCACAGTTCCTCCTGGTTGCCGATGTGCGCGAGATCCCACACCAGCGGGGACATCAGCGGGGAGTGCTGCGCGATCAGGTCCCGATCGTCGACACACTCGGTCAGCGCTCGACTGCGGTCGCGGGCCCGGGCCAGGTGCCCGGCGAGCGTCGCCCTGATCCGCTCGGGTGTCGCCGTCTCGTCATGCATCGGCGACCGCCTCGGCGACCGAGCGACCGCGACGACATCGGCGGGCCGCTGCGGCGAGGTCCCCGGCACAGGACTCCGCTCCTTCCGCGGCGAGGTCGAGGAGATCCGCTGCCACGGAACGAATCTCCCGATCCCGGAGGCCGAACTCGGCGGCATCCCGCCAGCGTCCGACGGTCCCCGACGCCAGCACCGTCGCCGCCGCGACCGTCCGCGGATCGCCGAGCAGGGCACCGAGCGCCGCGATCGGCACCCGCCACAGGCCGCCGGGCTGAGCGTCGAGATACCGCACCTCGACGTGTCCGCCCGCGCGCACCGGAGGGAACAGGGTGGTCAGGTGGTAGTCCAGGTCGTCGCGATCGGGTCGCCGCCCGATCTCCGCGTCGAGTTCCCCGTCGAGCCACGCCGCGAAGCTGGCGTCCCGGTCGAGCGACCAGTCGTCACCGCGGCCGCCGCACCCGTTTCGCACGCACAGCAGTGGGGCGTCGAGCGCCCACCGCGCGTAGCCCGCGATCGGCTCTGCCATCGGGGGTGGGGAGGTGCGGCCGTGGTCGAGCTCGAACCAGGTCCGCATCCGCTGCGACGCCCACTCGCCGTCGGGAGCCCCCCGCAGCCTGGGGGAACACGCGAACGCGGCGAGCAACGCCGGCCCCATCGCGTGCAGTGCCGTCCAGCGGGCCGCCACGTCCGCCGGATCCGCGCCGGCATCGACGCTGATCTGGGTGGCGGTGGTGTTGCACATCATCAGTCGACCGAACGGACCGATCCGGTCGAAACGTCGTTGCATCGCAGAATATCTGGGGGCGGGAAGGATCCGCTGGGCACGCCGCTCCACGTCCGCCGCCGCATCATGCATCGCGATCCCGGACCGGTCGAGCAGTCCGCGCAGGTGCGCGGTGTCCGAGGCGAGGGCCTCGCACAGCTCCGCCACCGACGGCAGTGGGGGGCTGGAGAGTTCGATCTGGCCGCCCGGCTCGAGGGTGACGCGGCTACCCGCGGGCAGCGGATCCGCAGGCGAGCGGGCATCGACGGTGGTCGGGGCGTGCGATCCGAGCGCGGCCCGGAAGTCGGCGAGGGCAGGGCGGTGGCCGTCGGGTGATCGGGTCAGCCATTCCAGTTCGGCCCCGATCAGGCGCGGCGGGCCGAGTTTGAAGCAGACGCCACCGACATAGGCCTCCGCGGCGGCCCTGGTGGTGAGCCGACCGGGTCCCGTGTGGGTCGCCATGGTCATCGCCTGCTCCGATCATCGGACGGCACTCGTGCGGCAGTACGGATCGCAGAACGTGACCGACACTAGACCGGTTCCGCCGTCCGTGTCACCCGCGCCACCCGGAACGCGCGGGTAGCGTCGATGCCAGCCGGCGACCAGCGTGGGAGGACCCGATGCTCGATCAGGACCGCGTCCGTACCGACACCCCTGGCTGTCTGGATCGGGTGTTCCTCGACAGTGCGGGGTCGTCGCTGCCCCCGACCCCGGTGCTCGAGGAAACGGTCGCGCACCTGCGGCGCGAGGCGGAGATCGGAGGTTACCTGGCCGCCGCCGAACGCGCCGACGACCTCGCCGAGGTCAAGCTCGCGCTGGCCCGGCTGCTCGGGGCGCAGCCGTCCGACCTCGCGCTGGTCGAGAGCGCAACCCGGGCCTGGTCCGACTTCTTCTACGCGGTCCCGCTGACGGCGGGCGACCGGATCCTGATCACCGAGGTCGAGTACGCGAGCAACGCGATCGCCGCGTTGCAGCGGGCCCGCGCGTCGGGGGCAAGCGTCGAGGTGGTGCCGTCCACCCCGGCAGGCGACGTCGACCTGGACGCGCTGCATCGGATGCTGGACGAGCGGGTGCGGATCGTCTCCCTGGTGCACGCCCCGACCAACGGCGGACTGCTCAATCCCGTCAGGGAGGTCGTCGATCTCGCGCACGCGGTCGGCGCCCTGGTGCTGCTCGACGCCTGCCAGTCCGTCGGCCAGATCCCGGTCGACGTCGGCGTCCTCGGGGTCGACGCGTTGTCCGCCACCGGGAGGAAGTGGTTGCGGGGCCCGCGGGGCACCGGGTTCCTGTACCTGCGACCCGAACTGGCCCGGACGATGGAGCCTGCCGCGCTCGACCTGCACGGCGCGCAGTGGGCGGAGGCGTCCGGCTACCGGCTCGCCCCGGACGCGTCCCGGTTCGAATTCTGGGAGTGCTCGGTCGCCGGGCGTCTCGGGCTCGGCGCGGCGGTGCGGTACCTGCTCGCCCTCGGCGTCGACGAGGTCGCGGCCGCGGTGTCGGCGCGGGCCGAGTTCGCCCGCACCGAGCTCGCCTCGCTCCCCGGGGTGACCGTCCGCGACCTCGGCGGCCATCGCAGCGGCATCGTCTCGTTCACCGTCGACGGCGTCGATCCGGCCACCGCACGGGAGATGCTGGCGGAGAAGAACATCACGGTGACCGTCAGCGGTCGGGGCTCGACCTACGTGGACATGACCCGACGTGGACTCGACGGTGTCCTGCGCGCGTCGCCGCACTACTTCAACACCTTCGAGGACCTCGAACGCCTGGTCGCGGCCGTCGCGGGGCTGTAGCCACCCGCGACGGCCGCGCCCCGCCTCAGCTGAGGTGATGCACCTCCGCCAGCCCGTACACGGGGGTGGGGATGCCCTCGTACCGGGCCTTGAGTTGCAGCGCCAGGTACAGCGAGTAGTGCCGCGACTGGTGCAGGTTGCCGCCGTGGAACCACAGCGCCTCCTGCCGGGTCGGCTTCCACATGTTGCGCTGCTCGCCCTCCCACGGACCCGGATCCTTCGTGGTGTCCGACCCGAGACCCCAGCACTTGCCGACCCGGTCGGCGACCTCCTGCCCCATCAGGTCCGCGGCCCAGCCGTTCATCGAGCCGTAGCCGGTCGCGTAGACCACCACGTCGGCCTCGAGTTCGGTGCCGTCCTCAAGGATCACCGACGTCTCGGTGAGCTCCCGGACGTTGCCGTGTGCCAGCGCGATGTCGCCGTTCGCAACGAGTTCGGCGGCGCCGACGTCGATGTAGTAGCCGGACCCGCGCCGCAGGTACTTCATGAACAGCCCGGAACCGTCGTCGCCGAAGTCATGGTCGAAGCCGACCGCCTCGAGCCGATCGTAGAAGTCCCTGTCCCGCTCGCGGATCGCCTGGTAGATCGGAATCTGAAACTCGTGCATGATCCGGTACGGGAGCGACGCGAACGTCAGATCCGCCTTGTGCGTGGTCATTCCGGCGGCGAGGGCTCGTTCCGAGTACAGGTCACCGAGGCCGAGGTCCATCAGCGAATCCGACTTGACGATGTGCGTCGAGGACCGCTGCACCATCGTCACCTCCGCGCCGTGCTCCCACAGCGCCCCGCAGATGTCGTGGGCGGAGTTGTTTGCACCGATCACGACGGCCTTCTTGCCCGCGTAGGCGTCCGGACCGGGATGCGCGCTGGAGTGGTGCTGGTCGCCCCGGAACTTGTCCATCCCGGGGAAGGTCGGCACGTTCGCCTTGCCCGACATCCCGGTCGCGAGCACCAACTGCTTGGGCCGCAACGTGATCGGTTCACCGTCGCGTTCCACCTCGACCGTCCAGGTGCCCGTCTTCTCGTCGTAGGACGCGGACGTGCACGTGGTCTTCGACCAGTACGGCACCTCCATCACCTTCGTGTACATCTCCAGCCAGTCACCGATCTTGTCCTTCGGCGCGAACACCGGCCAGTTGTCGGGGAACGGCAGGTACGGGAGGTGGTCGTACCAGACCGGGTCGTGCAGGCACAGCGACTTGTAGCGGCCCCGCCACTGGTCGCCGGGCCGGTCGTGCTTGTCGAGCACCAGCGTCGGAACCCCGAGCTGACGCATCCGCGCCCCCAACGCGATGCCGCCCTGCCCGCCGCCGACGATCACCACGTACGGCTGCGCCGTGTATCCGAGCTCGCGGTCCTCGATCTCCCGCTGCTCCGCCCAGGTGACCCGGTCCCGGTCGGCGCCGTGCGCTGCCCCCTTCGGCCTGCGCGCGCCCTGACCCTCCTCGTGCCCCTTCAGCTCCTGCAGGGTGGTCAGCAGCGTCCACGCGAGATCGTCGCGCAGGCGCAGGTGTCCCTCCCCGCGGCCGGTGGCGGTCTCAAATGCGATCCAGGCGGTGACCACCCCGTCCGCCTCGGTCGGCTCCTCGAGGACGCGGAAGCCGGACGGATCGGTGTCGTCGAGCCGGTCCCGCAGCATCGCCGCGACGCCCTCGCGCCCCTCGACCGTCTTGAGGTTCCAGGTGAACGAGACGAGGTCGCGCCAGAAGCTGTCGGTGGCGAACAGGCCTGCCGCGGCCGCCACGTTCCTGGCCGCGAGCGCGGTCTCGAACGCTGCCAGCCAGGCGTCGACGCGCTCCCGCGGGGTGCCGGTGCCGGGTGTGGTGACCGGATCGAGTGTCTGGGTCATGACGCCATCCTTCCGTTGGTGCTGTGATGCAGAGCACACTCTCGAACGCGGCGGCGGACAAGCGTTGCAGCGCGTTGCAGCACCGGCGCGAGGCATGTGACACCCGACACAGGGCGGGCATATGCTCGCGGAACCACCAACGAAGGCGGAGGTCGTGGGGATGGTCGGCGCACGCGGATTCGGCGCGATCACGCCGGGGACGGACCTGTCCCGGCACGCGCGCGACCTGGTCCGCATGCACGACGCCGTGATCGGAGGCGGCCGCCCCGCACTGCGGCCGCGCGCGGTGGTGCAGCGGTCGTGGCGTCGGGTCCTCGAATCCGGGCTCGCACCGGACGGCGGCAACACCCGCACGCTGCTCCCCCTCGACGAGATCGAAAACCGCAGGCGCCGGTCCGCGCTGGCCGAGGTGATCGCCGACCTCAACCGGGTGATCGCCGCGGTCGCCGAGGCGTCGCACATGCTGATGGTGGTGGCCGACGCCGACGGCATCATTTTGTGGCGGTCCGGCTCGGCCAGGGTCCGCGGTCGGGCCGACGCGCTCGGCTTCCTGGAGGGCGCCGAATGGACGGAACGAACGGTCGGCACCAATGCGATCGGCACCGCCCTCACGGAAGGCGCACCGGTGCAACTGTTCTCCGGTGAGCACTTCGAGCAGACGCAGCACCCCTGGTACTGCACCGCCGCCCCGATTCACGACCCTCGCACCGGCGACCTGCTCGGCGTCGTCGACGTCAGCGGCCCGGCCCTGACCCTGCACCCGGCGGTCACCGCGCTCGTCGAGACCGCGGTGCGGCTCGCGGAGGCGCAGCTGTGGCGGCATCACGAGGCGCGGCTCGACCGGCTGCGCGCCGTTGCGGCGCCCGCGCTGGCGTCGACGTCGGGGCCGGTGCTGCTGGTCGACGATAACGGCTGGGTCGCGCACTGCGCCGGGGTCGCGGCGACCAAGCGGATCCCGGCTCCCAGCGCGGACCGCACCCTGACCGTCCCCGGGCTCGGCGTCTGCACGCCCGAACGCGTCGGCGACGGCTGGCTGGTGCGGCAGGCCGGCCCGGACACCCGCATCACGATGGAACTGGACCTGTCCGGCCCGCCGGTCGTCGTCGTGACCGGCGACGACGCCACCTGGCGGGCCCCGCTGTCGGGCAGGCACGCGGAGATCCTGCTGCTCCTGCACCACAGCGGCCGCGACGGCCTGTCCGTTGCCGACCTCAGCACCGGCCTCTACGGGGACCCCGACCACGCCGTTGCGGTGCGCGCCGAGATCTCCCGGCTGCGCCGCGTCCTCGGCTCCGTCGTCGACGGTCGGCCCTACCGTCTCGCGGGGTCGGTGCAGTTCACGGTCGCCCTCGGCGACGTCGATCGCCTCGCCGACAGCACCTTCCTCCGACGGTCCACCAGCCCCGGGGTGCGGGCACTTGCCCGGCAGTGGCGGCCGCCCCGCCCCGTCGGGTAAGCTGTCTCGCGTTGTCTCGGCGAGGGTGAACCCGCTTACGCAGGCTCACCGTGATCGACGCGGCCATGGCTGATTCCCAACGAGCACCTGCTCCGGGGCCGTGCGCGTCCGTCGCCCCCCGTTCGAGATGACATCCGACTTGCAAACACTGATGTGATCCGTAGGAGCCGATTCCCATGTCGACAGATGTCAACAACCTCAAGGCCGCCGTCCGCACCGAGTTCGGCAAGGGTGCCGCCCGTCGCGCCCGCCGCGACGGCAACGTGCCCGCCGTGCTGTACGGCCACGGCACCGACCCGCAGCACCTGAGCGTGAACGCCCGCGAGTTCGCCGCGATCCTGCGCGCGCACGGCACCAACGCGGTCGTCACCCTGGACATCGAGGGCACCGAGCAGCTCGCGCTGACCAAGTCGGTCGTCGTCCACCCGATCCGCCGCCACATCGAGCACGCCGATCTGCTGGTCGTGAAGAAGGGCGAGAAGGTCACCGTCGAGGTGCCCGTCGTCCTCACCGGTGAGGCCGCCTCCGGCACCCTGGTCACCCAGGACGTCACCACCATCAAGCTCGAGGTCGAGGCCCTGCACATCCCCGAGCAGGTCGAGATCTCCATCGAGGGCGCCGAGGCAGGCACCCAGGTCCTGGCTGGCGGCGTCGAGCTGCCCACCGGCGCCACCCTCGCCGACGACGCCGAGCTGCTGCTCGTGAACATCGTCGAGGCCCCGTCCGCCGAGTCCCTCGAGGGCGCGGGCGAAGAGGCCGCCGCCGAGGCAGCCGAGGGCGAAGCCGCAGAGGCCTGATCCACCCGCTCGGACCACATCAGTTGACGTCGACGACGCGTCGCCCGCACCGGGCGGCGCGTCGTCGCGCATTCGAAGGACAGGACCGTCAGCGTTGAGCGACTCGACCGACACCGCCCTCGTCGTCGGGCTGGGTAACCCCGGACCCCAGTACGAGAAGACCCGGCACAACATCGGATTCATGGTCGTCGACACCCTCGCCGCCAGGGAACGGTCCCGGTTCAGCGCGCACAAGAAGTCCGGATCCGACGCCGTCACCGTCCGGCTCGCCGGCCGTCAGGTGATTCTCGCGAAGCCGCGCTCCTACATGAACCTGTCCGGGAAGCCGGTCGCCGCACTCGCCCGGTTCTTCTCCGTCGCACCGGCGAATCTCGTCGTGGTGCACGACGAACTCGACCTCGACTACGGCACGCTGCGGCTCAAGCTCGGCGGCGGCGAGGGCGGCCACAACGGGCTGCGCTCGATCTCGCAGGCCCTCGGCACCAAGGACTACCTGCGCACCCGGGTCGGCATCGGCCGACCGCCGGGCCGGATGGACCCCGCCGACTACGTGCTCAAGCCGTTCTCCTCGGTCGAGCGGAAGGAACTGGACCTGGTCCGCGAGGAGGCGGCCGACGCGGTGGAGTTGCTGCTTCGCGTCGGCCTCGAAACGGCACAGAACCAGCTGCACTAGGCGCCCCGCGCCCGTGAGTCCTTCTGGCCCCCCGGTGGGCCGAAAGTACTCACGGAGGTGGGGCGGCAGATGGGTGATTCGCCCGACGCGCGCAGCGGCCCCCACTTCCTAGCGTGGAGTGTCCACCGACACGGGAGGACACCATGACCGCGCAGCACATCGAGACGCTCATCGTCGGGGCCGGACAGGCTGGCCTGGCCACCGGCTACCACCTGCAGCGGCGGGGCCGGGACTGCCTGATCGTGGATCGGCAGGACCGGATCGGCGACAACTGGCGCCGGCACTACGACTCACTTCGGCTCTACACGCCCGCGAAGTACGACGGCCTGCCCGGGCTGCCGTTCCCCGCGGAGGATCGCTGGCACTACCCGGGCAAGGACGAGGTCGCCGACTACCTCGAACGCTACGCCCTGCACTGGGACCTTCCGGTGCGGCTGAGCACCGCCGTGAACCGGCTCACCTCCCGACCCGGCGGCGGGTTCGCCGCCTCGCTCGACGGCGACACCATCACCTGCGACAACATCGTCGTCGCGACCGGCACCTTCGGCCGCACCGCCCACGTCCCCGACGTGGCCGCCGAGCTGTCCCCGGACATCCGGCAACTGCACTCGAGCGACTACCGGCGCCCCGGCCAACTGCTCCCCGGCCCGGCGCTGGTGGTCGGCGCGTCGCATTCCGGCACCGACATCGCCTACGAACTGGCCGGCACGCGTGCGACTACCCTGGCTGGACGGGACTGCGGTCAGATCCCGTTGCCGTGGGATTCGCGCCGGATCCGGCTCGCGCTCCCGGTCCTGGTGTTCGCGTGGCGGCACCTGCTCACCCGGCGGACCCCGCTCGGCCGCAAGGAGATGACCGCGATCCGCTTACACGGCGGACCGATGCTCCGGGTCAAGCGCGCGGACCTGGCCCGCGTCGGCGTGCGCCGGACCACCGCCCGGGTGTCCGGGTCCGTCGACGGCCGGCCCGCACTCGAGGACGGAAGCGTCCTCGACGTCCGGAACATCGTGTGGTGCACCGGGTTCCGTCAGGTGTTCGACTGGATCGAGCCGCCGGTGATCGGCGACGACGGCTGGCCGCGCGAGTATCGGGGCGAGGCGGCGGACGTACCGGGGCTGTACTTCTGCGGGCTCAGCTTCCAGTACGCGTTCAGTTCCATGGTGTTTCCCGGCGTCGGACGGGACGCCGACTACGTCGCGCGCAGGATCGCCGACCGCACCGGCATCCGCCGGCCTGTTCAGCAGGCTGCCTGATCGCCGTATCCTCGACACGTGGGCGTGGTCGAACGCCTGGTGCGGGCGCGGGAATCCTACGAACGCCGAGAATGGGTCGCGGCGTACGAAGCGCTGAGCGATGCCGCTGTCGCCACCGCCCTCGACGGAGACGACTTCGCCCGGCTGGCAGCGGCAGCGCACCTGACGGGCCGGAAGAACGACTGCGTCGCCGCCTGGCAGCGCGCCTGCCAACTGCGTCTCGAGTCCGGCGACCGGACCGGGGCCGCTGGCTGCGCGGTCCAGCTCGCAATGCTGCTGCTGACCACCGGGGAGGTGGCGGTCGGCAACGGCTGGGTCGAGCGGGCGCAGCGACTGCTGGCCGAGGTGCCCGGCGACGTCGTGGAGCGCGGATACCTGCAGATCGCGCTGATGTACCGCAGCCTGTCCGCCAGCGACTTCGCCAACGCGGCCGCCCGCGCCGACGACATCGTCGCGCACGGCCGACGGTTCGAGGACCCCGACCTGATCGCGATGGGCCTGTCCGCGCGCGGTCGCCTAGCCCTGTACGCGGGGGCGGTGCCCGAGGGCGTCGCCCTGCTCGACGAGGCGATGGTCGCGATCTCCGGCGGCGAGGTGTCGACCGTCTTCGCCGGTTACGTCTACTGCACGGTCATCGAGGGCTGCCAGGAGATCGCCGACATCGGCCGGATGTCCGAATGGACGATGGCGCTGACCACCTGGTGCGAACGTCAGCCCGGCCTGATCGCTTTCGCCGGGCAGTGCGCGGTGCACCGCGGGCAGATCATGCGCTGGCGCGGCGCCTTCGATGCTGCCCTCGAGGAGTTCGACGTGGCCGTGCGCCGCTACCTGGCGGCCGACACCCCGGTCGCCGCCGGACTGGCGACCGCCGAACGCGCGGACGTGCTGCGGTTGCGTGGCGACTACGACGCGGCCGCCGCCGCGTACGCGCAGGCAGTCGAGTACGGGCACGAGCCGCAGCCCGGCATGGCGCTGCTGTGGCTCGCCCGCGGCCGCACCGCCGCGGCCCTCGGCGCGGCCCGGCGGCTGCTCGCCGAACGCGCCGACCCCGTGCACCGCTGCTCGGTGCTGCCCGCCGCGGTCGAGATCCTGCTCGCCGCCGGCGAGATCGACGAGGCGTCGGTATGCGCCGCGGAGCTGTCCGCGACGGCCGAACGCTTCGGGGTCGACGCGGTGCGCGCGGCCGCGAACGCGGCGGCGGGGCGGGTCGCCGCAGCCCGATCGGAGCCGGCCACCGCGATTGCCCATCTCCGCCGGGCGGCGCGCGGCTGGCACGACCTCGGGTCCCGGTACGAGGCGGCACGCTGCCGGGTCCGGATCGGCTGCGCGCTGCGCGACCTCGGCGACGAGACCTCCGCGATCACCGAATTCGAATCCGCCAGAAGGTGTTTCCACACCATCGGCGCCGCCCCCGCCGAGCACGAGGTGGACATGCTGCTGCGACCGGCCACACCCGGCGGGCTCACCGCTCGCGAACTGGAGGTGCTGCGGCTCGTCGCCGCCGGCCGAACCAACCCGGCGATCGCCGCCGAGCTGGTGCTCAGCGAGAAGACGGTGGCACGGCACCTGTCGAACATCTTCGGCAAGCTGAACGTCACCTCCCGGACCGCTGCGGCGGCGTTCGCGTTCGCGCATCACCTGACCTGATCGGTCATCCACGCAGCAGGGCGGCCGAATGGGAGCGGCGCAGCTTGCCGGAGGACGTCTTCGGGATGCTGCCCGGCCCGAGCACCGCGACCGTGCGGGGCCGCACCCCGATCTCGGTGACGACGGCGTGCACCACCTCGTGCTCGATGCGTCGCACCTCCGCCGGGTCGTCGATCGCGTTGGTCTCGACGGCGACGGCGAACGACTCACGCCGGTTCCCTGCGTCGAGCCGCACCGCGACCGCGTTGCCGGGGCGCACGCCGCGGACCGTCAGCGCGGCCCGTTCGATGTCGGTGGGATAGACGTTGCGGCCGCCCATGATGATGACGTCCTTGACCCGGCCGCACACCACGACGAGACCGTCCTCGGTGAAGTACCCGACGTCACCGGTGCTGAGCCAGCCGTCCGCGTCCTGCGCGGGACGCGGGCCGTCGACGGTGAGGTAGCCGGGTGTGACGGACCGGCCGCGGACCTCGATCACCCCGACGTTCCGTGCGGGCAGGTCCCTGCGCTCCTCGTCCACGACGCGCCCCTCGAGGTCGGACACCACCTTGCCGAGGGTGACCATTCTGCGTGCGTTGTGCCGCGTCGATGGGACGGCGCTGCGCATCGCGTCAAGCAGGTCGGGATCGACGAGGTCGAGGACCATCCCCCGCCCCGGCGACGGCAACGACACCGCGAGCGTCACCTCCGCCATCCCGTAGGTCGGGGCCAGCGCCGCCGGGTCCAGACCGAACCGCTCGCCCGCCGCGGCGAGGGCAAGCATGGTGTCCGCGTCCACCGGTTCGGCCCCGTTGAGCAGGCAGCGCATTGACGACAGGTCGTACGCCCCGTCGGGCGCCTGCTCCAGCCGCCGCGCGAGCAATGAATACGCGAAATTCGGTGCTGCGCTCACCGTTCCGCGGTATCGACCGATCAGGTCCGCCCACAGCAGCGGGGCGTGCAGGAAGTCGAGCGGGGTGACGACGACAACCTCGGCGCCCATCTGCATCGGCAGGGTGAGGAAGCCGACCATGCCCATGTCGTGGAAGAGGGGCAGCCAGCTGATCATCACATCGTTCTCGACGTCGACCTTGAGCCGGTTCACCATGGCGCACGCGTTCGCGTAGAAGTTCGCGTGCGTGATCCGCACCGCCTTCGGCGATCCGGTGGATCCGGATGTCAACTGCTGCAACGCCACATCGGATTCGTGCGCGTCGAGTGCGTCGACCGGATGTCCGGCGAGCAGCCGGTCGACGGGGAGGACGGTGATTCCGCGGGCCGCGAGGACGGGCGCGGCCGCGTCGAACGGGGCACCGAGCACCACCGCGTGCGCACCGATCATCGTCACCACGAGCTCGGTGTCCCGTGCCCACACCTCGAGGTCGGTGCGGGGGGTCGGCTGGTGCAGCATCGTGACCGCCGCGCGGCGCATCCAGATCGCCTGGCATACCGGGGCGATGTCGGCGGGCAGCCCGGCAAGGACGGCGACCGCGTCGCCCGGTCCGACGCCCGCCGCGCCGAGGCCGCCCGCCACCCGTCGAGCGCGGAGGTGGATCCGACCCCAGGTCTGCCGCACCGGGGCATCGGGTTCACCGGTGACCAGCCCTCGACTGCTGGTCACGGAGGTTTCGTACATCTCGTCGGTGAATCTGCTCATCGCGCACTCCCCACCGGGTCCCCACACGCACAACCCTCGATCGCCGCTGTTGTGTTATACGTCACACGGGCCGTGGTGTTACACCCAAAGCATGCGCCCGGGTTCGGTGATGCGTGTCGGAACGGACGATCCCGCTGCGGGTAACCTGGAGAACCGGCGTATCGCCACTGCCCGCACGCCCGACGAGCAGACCCCAGTCCGTAGTGAGGAAGATTTCGGTGACCGAGCCCGCGTCGACGACCGCCGCCCCCGACAAGTCCGTCAAGGCGCTCGCCGCGGAGGCCGGGCGCAGGCGCACCTTCGCGGTCATCTCCCACCCCGACGCGGGCAAGTCGACGCTCACCGAGGCGCTCGCCCTACACGCGAAGATGATCGCCGAGGCGGGTGCCGTGCACGGCAAGGCGGGCCGCAAGTCGACGGTGTCCGACTGGATGGAAATGGAGAAGGCGCGCGGCATCTCCGTCAGCTCCACCGCGCTGCAGTTCAACTACAAGTCCCCCGAGACCGACCCGGACGAGGAACCGAACGTCGTCAACCTGGTCGACACCCCCGGCCACTCCGACTTCTCCGAGGACACCTACCGGGTGCTCACCGCCGTCGACGCCGCGGTCATGCTGATCGACGCCGCGAAGGGTCTCGAGCCGCAGACCCTCAAGCTGTTCCAGGTGTGCCGGCACCGCGGCATCCCGGTCGTCACCGTGATCAACAAGTGGGACCGGCCCGGCCAGTCTCCGCTGGAACTGCTCGACGAGATCCAGGACCGGATCGGACTGACCCCGACTCCGCTGTACTGGCCGGTGGGCATCGCGGGCGACTTCCGCGGCCTGCTGCGCCGCGGGGCGGACGGCGCCCCCCGCGAGTATGTTCGCTTCACCCGCACCGCTGGCGGCGCGAAGATCGCGCCCGAGGAGATCCTCGATGCCGACCTCGCCGCCGACCGGGACGGCGAGGCGTGGGCGACCGCGGTCGAGGAGAGCGAGCTGCTGTCCGCGTCCGGGCAGGACCACGACCAGGAGATGTTCCTCGCCGGCCAGACCTCGCCGGTGATCTTCGCGTCCGCGATGCTGAACTTCGGCGTCCGGCAGATCCTCGACACCCTCGTCGCGCTTGCCCCGTCGCCGGGGGCCCGCGACGACATCGCCGGGGCCCCGCGCGAGGTGACCGACCCGTTCAGCGCTGTCGTGTTCAAGGTGCAGGCGGGCATGGATACCGCCCACCGGGACCGGCTCGCGTTCATGCGCGTCGTGTCCGGGGTCTTCGAACGCGGCATGGTCGTCACGCACGCGCAGACCGGCAAGCCGTTCGCCACCAAGTACGCGCAGACCGTGTTCGGTCGGGAACGGTCCACCGTCGACAGCGCCTACCCCGGCGACGTCGTCGGCCTCGTCAACGCGACCGCGCTCGCCCCCGGCAACACCCTGTTTACCGAGACCAAGGTGGAGTTCCCGCCGATCCCGTCGTTCGCCCCGGAGCACTTCTCGACGCTGCGGGCGGAGAGCGCGAGCAAGTACAAGCAGTTCCGGCGGGCCGTGGAACAACTCGACTCCGAGGGTGTGGTGCAGATCCTGCGCAACGACATCCGCGGCGACGCGTCGCCGGTGATGGCGGCCGTCGGGCCGATGCAGTTCGAGGTCGTCGCGGCCCGGATGAAGGCCGAGTTCAACGTCGAGGCGCGGATGGAGGGGTTGCCCTACCAGCTGGCGCGGCGCACCGACGCCGAGTCCGCCGTCGAACTCGGCCGGCAGCGGGGCGTCGAGGTGTTCACCCGTTCCGACGGCGTCATGCTCGCCCTGGTCAGCGACAAGTGGCGGCTGCAGTACATCCAGAAGGAGCACCCCGACCTGACCCTCGAGCCGCTCGTCGCCACCGCCGACTAGTGAACCCGCTCGTCGCGCTGTTCGACGCCCAACTGCACCTCGGCGGCGCGACCATCCTGTGGCGCGAGATCATCGGCAACGGGTTCGGCATCGCGTCCGCGATCGGCGGCATGAAGCGGGTGCTGTGGGCGTGGCCGATCGGCATCGCGGGCAACGCGCTGCTGTTCACGGTGTTCATGGGTGCGCTCTTCCACACCCCGCAGGAGCTGAACCTGTACGGGCAGGCCGGACGGCAGCTGATGTTCATCTCGGTCAGCGTCTACGGCTGGGCGCGATGGCTGCGGTCCCGGCACGAGTCCGGGCAGGCGGTGCTGCCGCACTGGGCGCCGCGCCGCGACCGGGTGCTGCTGGTCGCGGCGATGGTGCTCGGCACGGCGGTGTGTGCGCAGATCTTCGAGCGGATCGGCTCGTACGGGCCGTGGCCGGAGGCCTGGATCTTCACCGGGTCGCTGCTCGCCACCTACGGGATGGCCCGCGGCTGGACCGAGTTCTGGCTGATCTGGATCGCGGTCGACGCCGTTGGTGTTCCGCAGTTGTTCCTGGCCGGCTACTACCCGTCGGCGGTGCTGTACCTCGTCTACGGCGCGTTCGTGGTGTGGGGATTCGCGGTGTGGCTGAGGATTCAGCGGCGCCACCCCGACCGGTGTGGGCCCCAGCCATGACGGTGGGGCCCACACCCGCGGCTGCGGTCAGTTGCTCCCGCTGCTGCCGTCGCTACCGGAACTGAAGCCCGACAGGGTCTCGAAATCCCAGGTCGTGCATCCGAACCGGATCTTGTCCACGAACTGCGTGCTTGCCGCCGCCCCGGAGCCCACCTGGACCCCGTAGTTGGTGATCTGGGCCTCGGGGTTGGCATCCTTGATGGTCTGGAGCGAGACCGGGGTACGTCCACTCGTCCCCGCAATATCGCGGGTGCTCCACCACTGACCGTCCTCGAGGTTCGAGTAGCTCTTCCACTGCCCGGCCGCGGGATTGCCACCGTTGTAGCGCGGCTCCCAGACGAGCGAGGTGAATCCCACGTCGTGGCCGTCGCCGCCGGAGTCGGTGCGCTCGGCACCGATCACCCGCAGCTGGTAGGACGGCCCGACATTACCGTCGAGGAACATATCCATGCCCAGACCCTCGGCCTGCACAAGTGCAGTGTGGGTGGGGTGCAGGAAGGCGACCACGTCCGAGGGTCCGTCGACCCCGACGTCGAGCGAGCCCGCGCCGGTCCCGCCCGAAACACCCTCGGGGTTCTCGGCGAACTGCGGTGCCCTCGAGCTGTCGGGATGCCAACCCCACTGCAGGAAGGGATACACCGTGGTCGTTCCGCAGAACAGGCTGCCGGTCGAGTTTCCGGTCCAGCTGCTTCCCTCGGCGCTGCCCCCGAGACTGCCCATGTCCAGGGATTGCGCTGCCGCCGGGGGCGCCGCGGCGACGAGCCCTGCCGCCGCGAATGCGGCCGCGGCCCCACCGATCCAAGTGTTCCACTTCGCCATGCGTCCTCCAACGTCTTCGCTCGGGAAGGCACACGCCTCCGCGAGGCTTTCGTGGTTGCGGATTCGTGACTTGTAGGCGCCTACGGTGGTGAAACGTAACACGACCGATCGGCCTGCGCCGGGTACGCGGCACGCCGAGACCACTCCGTCACCCCGCGAATGTGCCACGACTGGAATGACTTTCGCCAGGCCAGGTGAATGTCGACAGTTCACCATCGGACACCGTCGAGACTCGATTCGGGTGGGCGGCGGCGTGTCCCGGCGGATCTACCGGCTCAGATCCCGGTGCGGCGCACCAGCGCGTCGGCGATGCTCGGCGACACCGAGCCGACGAGCCGGAGCAGTTCGGCGTAGCCCGGCATCACTTCGACCGGCCGGGTGCGGACGGCGTCGACCAGCCAGGAGGCCGCCTGGTCGGCGGTGAGCGCTGGCATCGCGTCGTAGTCCGCGGTCGGGGCGATCATCGGGGTCCGGATGAGCGGGAAGTGCACCGTCGTGACCGCGACCCCGCGGCCGGCGACCTCCGCGCCGAGGTCCCGACCGAAGGCGGCGATCGCGGCCTTCGACGCGTGGTAGGCCGCGAACTTCGGCATCACGCCACCGGGCACGCCCCACGTCGCGACGTTCACGACGTGCCCCCGCCCCCGGTCGAGCATCCCCGGCAGCAGGGCCAGCGTCAGCCGCACCGGACCGAAGTAGTTGAGCGCCATCGTGCGTTCGAAGTCGTGGACCCGGTCCACCGTCTCGGAGACGGGCCGCCGAATGGAGCGGCCCGCGTTGTTCACCAGCACGTCCAGCGGCCCGTGCTCGGCGTCGACCCGCGCCGCCAGGTCGGCGATCGCATCCGGGTCGGTGAGGTCGCACGGGATGCTGTGTGCGGCCCCGCCTGCGGCCCGAATCCGGTCCCGCACCACCGCCAGGTCGTCGGCGCCGCGCGCCACCAGGATCACCTCGGCCCCGCGGTCGGCGAAGGCCGTCGCCGCGGCCTCGCCGACACCGGAGGACCCGCCGGTGAGCAGGATCCGGGTTCCGCGGATCGGGTGGCCGCGGCCCGGCAGCACCGCGGAGGTGAGGGTGCGCAGCGACGGGAGCGGTTGCAGGGCAGCGCGGGTGACGATCTCGGAAATCATCCGTCGAGTGTGCATCGCCGCGCCGCGCCGGTCACGACGGCGATTCGGCTTCGGCCTGCGGGGTGATCGCCATTGCCCAGCGGTTCGAGGTCAACTGCAGGCTCGGCATGTCGGCAAGCGAGATCACCAGTTCGTAGGTTCGTTCATACCCGGTGTGCGCGATCCGCCACTCGCCGGACTCGTCGCGGGCATAGCGGTCGTGATAGAAGGCCGCACCGCGCAACAGCATTCCGTCCTCCGGGATGATCACCGTGTCCGCGAGCACCCACGTTCCGGCCGCGGAGTCGCCGGTGATGTCGATCTCCGGTTGCCCGCACAGATGCTCGGTCAGCACGTGTGGTCCGAGCGTGATCTCCATGAACGAGCACAACGCATCCCGGTCCTCGAACCGGAGGTGCTCACCGTAGGTGGCGGTGGCGTCGGGGAGCAGCGTCTCCCGAAACAGCTCCCAGTCCTTCGTGTCCAGCGCCCGCGTGTAGCGATGCTTGAGTTTCGTAATCTCCGCGAGTGCCTCGAGATCCATCACGCGCGCCTTTCACGACGGGACCATGAACGCCAGGACCGACCCGCCCGTCAGCCTAGTCGTCTTCCCGCCCGCCGGCGCACCGAACACGTCCGCCGTCATTCACCCGGTGGAGTCGTCAGTCGAGATCCGCGGCCAACTCCATCCAGCGTTCCTCCGCGGATTCCTTCTCCGCCACCACCGCGCGCAGCTCCGCGTCCAGCTTCTGCAGTTCTCCCGGATCGGTGGCGGCCGCCGCCAGCGAGGCGTGCAGCGTTGCCTCCCGATCGGACAGCTTCGCGACCTGCCGTTCGATCCGGCTCAACTCCTTGCGCGCGGCCCGGTCGGCCGCGCCGTCCCGCACCGAACTCGTGGTTGGCGCACTGACCGGCGCCGGACCCGGCGCGGCCGCCCGGTCAACGGCTGCCCTGCGGCGCAGGTATTCCTCGATGCCGCCGGGCAGGTTGGTCAGCCTGCCGTCGCCGAACAGCGCCCAGGTGGAGTCGCAGATCCGCTCGATCAGGTACCGGTCGTGGGAGATCACCACGAGGGTGCCCGCCCAGCCGTCGAGGATGTCCTCGAGCTGCTGCAGGGTGTCGATGTCGAGGTCGTTGGTCGGCTCGTCGAGCAGCAGCACGTTGGGTTCGCCCATCAGCACCCGGGTCAGCTGCAGGCGGCGACGCTCGCCACCGGACAGGTCCCCGACCGGGGTGCGCTGCCGTGCCGGGGTGAAACCGAGCCGCTCGGCCAGCTGACCGGCGGACATGTCCTTGTCCCCCAGCGTGATCCGCTCGGCAACGTCCTTCACGGCGTCGAGCACCCGCATGTCGGTGGGCAGGTCGTCGAGTTCCTGCCGCAGCCAGCCGATCGCGACGGTCTGGCCCTGGATGCGCCGACCCGCCGCCGGCTCCAGCTCACCGGCCAGGGTGCGCAGCAGCGTGGTCTTGCCGGACCCGTTGACCCCGACCAGACCGACCCGCTCACCCGGCGCGAGCCGCCAGGTCAGGTCGTGCACGAGTTCCCGGCCGTCCGGGGTCGTCAGCCGGGTGTCCTCAAGTTCGATGACGACGCGGCCGAGCCTGCGTTTGGCGAACGACGCCAGCGCGACCGTGTCCCGCGGCGGCGGCACATTCGCGATCAACGCCTCCGCCGCCTCGACCCGGTACCGGGGCTTGGACGTCCGTGCCTGCGGGCCGCGGCGCAGCCACGCAAGTTCCTTGCGGGCCAGGTTCTGCCTGCGCTCCTCGGCGGCGTCGGCCTGCCTGGCCCGTTCGGCGCGCGCGAAGATCCAGTCGTTGTAGCCGCCGTCGTAGCTCTCGACCTTGCCGCCGACGACCTCCCAGGTCCGGGTGGCGACGGTGTCGAGGAACCAGCGGTCGTGGGTGACGACGACCAGTGCGCTGCGCCGGGACAGCAGGTGCTCCGCCAGCCACTGCACACCCTCGACGTCGAGATGGTTGGTCGGCTCGTCGAGCACCAGCAGGTCCAGGTCCTGCACCAGCGCCGCGGCCAGCGCGACCCGACGCCGCTCCCCGCCCGACAACCCCTCCACGCCCCGGTCCAGTCCCACCGCGTCGATGCCGATGCCCGCGAGGATGGACCGGATCCGTGCGTCACCCGCCCACTCGTGCTCGGCCATCCCCAGCGGCGCCAGCACCACGTCGGCGACGGTCGCGCCCGCCGGGAGGACACCGCGCTGGGTCACGACCGCCATCCGCAGATCCCCGACCCGACTGACCCGGCCGGAGTCGGGTTCCTCGAGACCGGCGAGCACCTCGAGCATCGTGGTCTTGCCGCCGCCGTTGAGGCCGACGACACCGATTCGTTCGCCCTCCTCGACGCCGAGCGAGACCGAGTCGAGCAGGGGCTTGATGCCGAACGACTTCGACACCTGCTCCAGGTTGATCAGATTCGCCATCAGTGTTCCGTTTCCCGCTCGTCGTCGATGATGCGTGCGCCGGGCACCGGCCCGTGCGCGACCCGGACCGTGCGGCACACGCCTGCCCCCGCCAGTTCGGCACCGACCGCGACCGCGGAGTCCGCGTCGGCGCAGAGGAAGGCGCAGGTGGGGCCCGAGCCGGACACGATGCCCGCCAGCGCGCCCGCGGTGGTCCCCGCGCGCAACGTGCGTCGCAGCTCCGGCTTGAGGGACAGGGCGGCGGGCTGCAGGTCGTTCCCGAGCAGCGGGGCGAGCTGGCCCGGATCCCCCGCGGCGAGCGCCTGAATCAGGTCCTCGGCACCGCCGATCCGCGGCGGGGCGCCCACCGCGCGCAGCCGATCGAGTTCGGCGAACACCGCAGGCGTGCTCAACCCGCCCTTTGCCAGCGCGAGCACCCAGTGAAAACTGTTGCGCGACAGCACCGGAAGCAGCTCTTCGCCCCGGCCGGTCCCGAGCGCGGTCAACCCGTGCAGCGTGAACGGGACGTCGCTGCCGAGTTCCGCGCCGAGCACGAGCAACTCGTCGCGATCGAGGCCGAGCCGCCACAGTTCGTTCAGCCCGACCAGCGTCGCCGCCGCGTCGGCGCTTCCGCCGGCCATCCCGCCCGCAACCGGAATCCCCTTGACAATCGTGATCGCGACCTCCGGGGACCGCCCCGCCCGCCGGGCGAGCAGTTCGGCGGCCCGCCACACCAGGTTGCTGCGATCGGTCGGCACCGCCGCCGCGTCCTCGCCCCGCACCCGGACCGACAGGGTCTCGCTCTCGGTGAGCACGACGTCATCCCCGAGCGACAGCGCCTGGAACACCGAGGTCAGGTCGTGATAGCCGTCCTCGCGCAGGTCACCGACTCCCAGGTGGAGGTTCACCTTCGACGGCGCACGGACGGTCACCGGGCGCGGAACTACGGACAGCACGGGGACCCAGCCTAGTGGAGGCCACCCGGGCCCAGCACCGGACCGGGCACGGCCGCTGGACATCGGCCGCGCCGCGGGCGACCTGCCGGGATCACTGCCACACCGAAGTCACCTGTGCTGCCGCGAATCTCGTCGATCCGGCTCAGATCATGACACCGGCGAGGCCGACCCCCGCGACGGTTCCTCCCGCGATCAGCAGCGCCAGCGGCGCCGACCCGGTCATCACCGCGGCTGGCGTCGCGGCCACCGCCGCGGAGGTGAGCGCGATGACCGTGGACGATCGCATGCGGGTGTCACCGCGGCGGGGGCGGTGCCTGCCGTGTGCGCTGTGGTCCATGTCGGAACTCCTTCCTGCCGAGGTCGCGGACCCGCCGGAATGGACGCAGGTGGTCACAGGCCCACCACCCGTTCGAGTTCGGCGAGTTCGGTGTCGAGGTGGTCGAGCAGCGGAGCCAAGGCCGGAACGGTGCGCCTGCACCCGGTGAGGCCGAACGCGATCTCGCTGTCGGTGCTGGTGCAGGTGATGTTGAGGGCCTGCCCGTCCACCGGGATGGACAGCGGGTACAGCGCGGTCATCCGGGCGCCGTTCCAGTACAGCGGGGCGCGCGGACCCGGCACGTTGGAGATCATCACGTTCGCCGGGCGGATCGGACTGTGGCGGCCCAGCACGATCCCCAGCGCCAGCGGCGCGACCCCCAGCGCACTCATCGCCCGGATCTGGGTGGCGCTCCGGGACCGCATCGCGTCCTTGCCGTCGGCCATCGCCGCCCGGACGACACCGAGCCGCTCCTCGGGATCGGCGAGATGGGTGCCGAGATTGCAGGTGAGCATGCCGATCTCGTTGCCCTCGCCGCCCCGGTGCTGCTCGTTGCGCAGCGACACCGGCACCATCGCGTGCAGCGGTTCGGCGGGCAGCGCGTCGATGTCGGCGAGGAAGGTCCGCAGGGCACCCGCGCACATCGCCAGCACCACGTCGTTGATCGTCGCGTCCGCGCACTTGGCCACCAGCCGCAGCCGTTCCAGCGGCCACGACCGGGCCGCGAACCGCCGGGCACCGCCGATCGGCACGTTGAGCAGCGACGACGGCGCGGCAAGTGCCAGGGTTCCGCCGCGCCCGTGCACCGCCCGATCGACCGTGTCGACGAGCGCGGGCACCAACCCCATCGCCTCACCGATCGCCGCCCGGGCCGCCCGCGCCGCCGCGCCAGCGAGGTCGGCCGCGCCCTCCGCCGCCGCGGCCGGAACCAGCTCCAGCCTCGGCGCTGCCGGCTCCCATGGCGCGGGCATGTCCCTGGCGTCCTGATCCTCGCTGAGGGCCGACCGCAGCAAGCGCATCGCCGCGACACCGTCGGCAAGGGCGTGATGGATCTTCGTGTACACGGCGAACCGTCCGTCCGCGAGGCCCTCGATCAGGTGCATCTCCCACAGCGGCCGATCCCGGTCGAGCAGGCTCGCGTGCAGGCGCGACACCAGCGTCATCAGCTCGGCGACACCACCGGGCTGGGGTAGCGCATCGTGCCGGACGTGATGCGCCAGGTCGATCTGCTCCTCCGTCTCCCAGCCCCACTGCCCGAGGGTGGTCAGGGATCGACGCGGGCGAGACCGCAGCCGCGGCGAGACCCAGTCACGCTCCAGTGCGGCGTCGAGCATGTCCCGGACGTCGCGGGCACTGCCGCCTTCGGGCGGCTCGAACAGGACCAGTCCGCCGACGTGCATCGGATGCTCCCGGGATTCGCCGAGCAGGAACATCGAGTCGGTGGGGGCCATCGGCAGGAGCATGGTCAACCAATCAGGTCCGGTGTGGTGATGTACGTCACCTCGGGTCACAAACAAATGTGATAATGGTCACGGTTCGATCATGATGCTGTTTTTCTACAGCATCGAGCGCTAGGTCACCACCTGGGCGAACGTTCAGAATGCTCCGTGTCGTCGATCCGCGCACCGAACGCCCGCGTCGACGGAAGCCGCACGGGCGCCCGGCGCGGCGCTCACCTGCGGCGACACCAGGTGCGGCGCCGACCGCGCTACTCCGGGTCACAGAAAGCCCACGCGGTGGGATCGCGGCGCGTGGCGGATCGCTACTGACGAGTACGCGCAAAGCTACTCGAAAGTAGCCATTCGGGAACGCCGACCCCACCCGATCTGTATGCGAATACCGTTGCGGCAAAACGATGTTGAGTGACCCGTAACGACATGACAGCGCCACCGAAATAATGCATGCTGGCTTATCGGTAGCGCCGTTCACGCACCGGAGGAAGCACCGGAATCCCACCGGTCGACCGTCGACCGCGACGACCTCCGCCCGCTCGGTGTGCCGGTGATCCAGCGGCCGTCCGTCCCGTCACGGGCAGTCGAGCGTCCCGCGCTCAAGCCCCGAGGTTCGTCGCCATGTGGTTTGTCGCGGTCGCGGCCTGTCCGCATCGGGTGCCCGTGCACGCGCGTGGACGACAACTGTGAACAAACGAGGTACGAGGAACGGTGGCCAACCAGATGTTCAGACGAATTGCAGTCGTCAACCGGGGGGAAGCGGCGGTACGCCTGATCCGTGCGGTCCGGGAGATCAATGCGGAGAATGCCTCGGCGTCCGGTGACGCGGCCATCACCGTCATCGCACTGCACACCGACGCCGAGCGGCGCGCGATGTTCGTCCGGCAGGCCGACGAGGGCGTCACCCTGCGCCCCTCCACCACCGCGGCCACCCCGTACCTCGACCATGCCGAACTTGAGCGCGCCCTGGTCGAGGCCCGCGCCGACGCCGTCTGGGTCGGCTGGGGCTTCGTCGCCGAGGACCCGGCGTTCGCCGAGGTCTGCGCCCGGCTCGGGATCACGTTCATCGGCCCGTCCGCCGAGGCGATGCGCCTGCTCGGCGACAAGGTGGAGGCGAAGCTGCTCGCCGAGAAGGTCGGCGTCCCGGTCGCCCCGTGGTCCGGCGGCCCCGTCGAGACCCGCGCCGACGCCCGCAGGCACGCCCAGGCCATCGGCTACCCGCTGATCATCAAGGCCCGCTCCGGCGGCGGCGGCCGCGGCATCCGCAAGGTGTACGCCGAGGAGGAGCTCGAGCTCGCCCTCGAACGCACCCAGGGCGAGGCCGAACGGTCGTTCGGCGACCCGGTCGTCTTCATCGAACGGCTGGTCACCGAGGCCCGCCACGTCGAGGTCCAGGTGATCGCCGACGCGCACGGCAACGTCTGGGCGCCCGGCGTCCGGGACTGCTCCATCCAGCGCAAGAACCAGAAGGTCATCGAGGAATCCGCGTCCCCGCTGCTGACCGCCGAGCAGTCCGCCCAGCTCCGGACGGTGTCCGCGGAGCTGGTCAAGGCCGCCGGCTACTGCGGCGCCGCCACCGTCGAGTACCTCTACCAGCCCTCCCAGCAGGTGTTCACCTTCCTCGAGGTCAACACCCGCCTGCAGGTCGAGCACCCGATCACCGAATTCACCACCGGACTCGACCTGGTCAAGCTGCAGATCCAGGTCGCATCCGGCCGCCCGCTGGTCGGCGAGTGCCCCACCGAGTTCGGTCACGCGGTCGAGGCCCGGCTCAACGCCGAGGACGCCGACAACGGGTTCGCTCCCGCACCGGGCACCGTCCGGCTGCTGAAGTTCCCGCTCGGCTCCGGGCTGCGTGTCGACACCGGCATCGCGCAGGGCGACGTCATCCCGCCCGACTACGACTCGATGGTCGCCAAGGTCATCGCCTGGGGCCGGGACCGCGCCGAGGCCTTCGCCCGGCTGCGCACCGCGCTGCGCGAGACCACGGTGGTCCTCGACGGCGGCACCACCACCAAGTCGTTCCTGCTCGACCTGCTCGACCGCGAGGAGGTCGTCACCGCCTCCGCCGACACCGGCTGGCTCGACCGCACCGGCACGGGCACCGCGAACGGCCCGACGCCCGCCGCCGCGATCGCGCTGCTCGCCACCGCCATCGGCGTTTACGACGCCGAGGAGGCCCGCGAGCGCAGCGCCTTCCTCACCTCCGCCCGCGGCGGACGGCCCCGCACCAAGAACACCCTCGGACGCGGCGTCGAGCTGAGCTACCAGGGCCAGGCGTACCAGTTCGAGGTCGGCCAGGTCGGCCCGCACCGCTACCGCGTCGACGGCGACAGCGGTGCGGTCGAGGTCGAGGTGGACCGGCTCGGCGAGTACGAGCGGCGTCTCGTCGTCGGCGGGCGGCGCCACCACGTCGTCTCCGTCACCGGCCCCGCCCACCACCTCGTCGAGGTCGACGGCATCAGCCACCAGATCAGCCAGGACGAGGCGGGCGTCGTCCGGGCGCCCTCGCCCGCGGTCGTTGTCGCGCTGCCCGTCGCCGTCGGTGACGAGGTCGAGGCAGGCGACACCCTCGTCGTGCTTGAGGCGATGAAGATGGAGACCGCGATCCGGGCGCCGTACGCCGGCACCGTCCGCGAGGTCCTCGCCACCGTGAACGCCCAGGTCGACGCCGGTGCGGCGCTGCTGCGGGTGGATCAGGTCGCGGAGGAGACCGTCACCACCGCCGCCCCGCGGGTCGAGTTCGCTGCCCCCGCCGCGCGGGACCGGGACGACCTCACCGAGGCGCTGGCACGGCTCGACGCGCTCACCGCGACGATCACCGGTTTCGACGTCGACGACACCCGCGCCGCGACGCTGCGCGGCGAGTACGAGGCGCTGCGCGACCGGCTGCCGGAATCCGACCCCACCCTGGTGCGGGCCGAGCTCGCGCTGCTGACCACGTTCGCCGACCTGTGTGAGCTGTCGCGGAACCGCCCGACCGACGGCGACGACACCGACGAGCGGGTGCACTCCCCGCGCGAGCACTTCCACTCGTTCCTGCACTCGCTGGACGTCGAGCTCGAGGGCCTGCCGGAGTCGTTCCGCGCCAAGCTGTCCCGCTCGCTGCGCCACTACGACGTCACCGAACTGGATCGGACCCCCGAGCTCGAGGAGGCGGTGCACCGGCTGTTCGTCGCGCTGCAGCGCCTCGAGGCGCAGGTCCCCGCCGTCGCCGGGCTGCTCTCGCACTGGCTTCGGGACTGCCCCGTCGGCGGCGACCTGACCGGTGAGCTCGAGGAGGTCCTGGACCGGCTGATCGTCGCAACCCAGCTGCGCTACCCGCTGATCGGGGACATGGCCCGGAGCCTGCACTTCCGGATCTTCGACGAGCCGGTGGTCCGCCGGGCCCGCGAGCAGATCTACGACGGCGTCCGCGGCAGCCTGCAGTACCTCGCGGAGCAGCCCGGCGCCACCGACCGCGCGGCCCGCATCGACGCGATGGTCGACACCCCGGAGCCGCTGGTCGGCCTGCTCGCCGAGCCGTGGTCGGCGCCCGCTGACCTGCTCGAGGTGGTCACCCGGCAGTACTACAAGATCCGCGGGCTGTCCGACGTCAAGGCAGCCGACGGGCACGGACTGCCCTGTGTCACCGGCACCTTCGAACTCTCCGGTGAGCAGCTGCACCTGGTGTCGGTGACCGCGGACCGCGCGCGGCTGACCGAGGCGCTCGGTGCGGTCGACGCCGCCGCGGGCCCCGCGCCGGTCAACCTGGTCGCCGACCTGTACCTGACCTGGCGGGACGCCCCGGCGGACGACGACGCCCTCGCCGAGGAGTTGAGGTCGCTGCTGCTGGCACACAATCCGTCCGCGCCGTGGCGCCGGGTCACCGTCACCGTCACCGTTCCCGGTGCGATGACCACCCAGCGTCAGGTCACCTTCCGCCCCGCGGAAGCGGGCGGACTGGACGAGGACCGCATCATCCGCGGGATGCACCCGCTGACCGCGCAGCGCCTGGACATGTGGCGGCTGAAGAACTTCAACGGCACCCGGCTGCCCGCGCCCGCGGACACCTACCTGTATCACCTTGCTGCCAAGGACAACCCGTCCGATGAGCGGCTGATCGCGATGGCTCAGGTTCGGGACCTGACGTTGCAGTTCGACGAGACGGGCACGATCGAGGCCGCGCCCGCGATCGAGCGTGCCGTCGCGTCCTGCCTTGCCGGCATCCGCAACGCGCAGGCGGGTCGCGGCCGCAACCGCCTCGACAACAATCGGGTCGTGCTCTACGTGTGGCCGCGCCTCGACGTCGCCGCCGACCGCCTCGCCGCGATCGCCAAGCACGTCGCGCCGCTGACCGTCGGCGCGGGCATCGAGCAGATCACCATGTTCTGCCGGTTGCAGGAGTCGCCGACCGCGACACCGCGTCAGGTCGCGGTCCGGTTCTCCTACCGGTCCGGCGCGGGCCTGCAGGTCGCGGTCACCGAGCCGCCGACGCAGCCCCTCCAGCCGCTCGACGAGTACACCCAGAAGGTCCAGCGGTCCAAGTCCCGAGGCACCGTCTACCCGTACGAGCTGATCCCGGCCCTTGCCGCCGGTGGCAGCTTCGTCGAGTACGACCTCGACGGCACCGGCGCCCTGGTTCCGGTCGACCGGCCCTACGGCCGCAACACCGCGGGCCTCATCGTCGGCCTGGTCACCACCCCGACCGAGCGCTACCCCGACGGCATGACCCGGGTCGCGCTGTTCGGCGACCCGACCAAGGCCCTCGGCACCGTCGCCGAGGCCGAGTGCTCGCGCGTCGTCGCCGCGATCGACCTCGCCGAATCCCTTGGCGCACCGGTGGAATGGTTTGCGCTTTCGTCCGGTGCGACCATCTCGATGCAGTCCGGCACCGAGAACATGGACTGGGTCTCGCGCGGCCTGCGCCGGATCATCACGTTCACCCAGAACGGCGGCGAGATCAACGTCATCGTCGCGGGCATTAACGTCGGCGCCCAGCCGTACTGGAACGCCGAGGCCACCATGCTCATGCACACCAAGGGCATCCTGGTGATGACGCCGGAGTCGGCGATGGTGCTCACCGGCAAGCAGTCGCTGGACTACTCCGGTGGCGTCTCCGCCGAGGACAACTTCGGCATCGGCGGCTACGACCGCGTGATGGGACCGAACGGCCAGGCCCAGTACTGGGCACCGGATCTCACCGCCGCGATCGGCGTCCTGTTCGCGCACTACGAGCACGCGTATCTCGGTGCCGGGGAACGGTTCCCGCGCAAGGCCGAGTCGACCGACCCGGTCGACCGGGATGTGCGCTCCTTCCCGCACGTGCACCCGTCGAGCGAGTTCACCACGGTCGGCGAGATCTTCTCCGCCGAGACCAACCCGGACCGCAAGAAGCCGTTCGACATCCGCACGGTGATGCGCGCCGTCGTCGACCAGGACCACGCCGTGCTTGAGCGGTGGGCCGACATGGCCGACGCGGACACCTCCGTGGTGTTCGACGCACACCTCGGCGGCAACGCCGTCACCGTGGTCGGCATCGAGTCTCGGGCCATCGCCCGCAAGGGCTTCCTCCCGACCGACGGCCCGGACCAGTGGACGTCGGGCACCCTGTTCCCGCGGTCGTCGAAGAAGACGGCCCGCGCGATCAACGCGGCGTCCGGAAACCGACCGGTCGTGGTGCTGGCCAACCTGTCCGGCTTCGACGGCTCCCCGGAGTCGCTGCGCAACCTGCAGCTCGAGTACGGCGCCGAGATTGGCCGCGCGATCGTCAACTTCGACGGCCCGATCGTGTTCGTTGTGGTCTCGCGCTACCACGGCGGCGCGTTCGTGGTGTTCTCCGGCGCGTTGAACGAGAACATGGAGGTGCTCGCGGTCGAGGGCTCGTTCGCGTCGGTCCTCGGTGGCGCCCCTGCCGCGGCGGTCGTGTTCACCCGTGAGGTCAATGCCCGCACCGCGGCCGACCCGGCGGTGCAGGGCCTCGAGGCGCGGCTCGCCGCCACCGACGACGACGCGGCGCGCGCCCAGCTGCGGGTGGATCTGGCGGCCGAGCGGGCCGCGGTCCGCAGCGCCAAGCTGGGTGAGGTGGCCGCGGAGTTCGAGGCCATCCACAACATCGAGCGGGCCAAGGAGGTCGGTTCGGTGCACGACATCGTCCCCGCCGCCGACCTGCGTCCGCGGCTCGTCGCCGCGGTCGAGCGCGGCATGGGCAGGGTGCTGAACGCGCAGTAGCACCACCGCCCGCACACCCGAACGGCGTCACCGGATCGAATTCCGGTGACGCCGTTCGTGTGCAGCGTGAACTATCGGGTCGGCCGCTCGCCGGTGTCGAGGTGACCCTCGCGGCTCGGGCGGAGCCACTCGCGGGCCGCCGTCAGCAGGCATCCGCCGAGGCAGCGCAGCGCCGCTCGCAGTCGCCGGTCCGCGAGCAACTCGCCCGGCCTCATCGGACCGACACCGGCTCGGCCTCGGTGCGGACCGGCCGCAGGGTGAGCGCGGCGAGGACCGCGCCAGCGACGGCGATCAGCGCGGCGGTGACGAACGCGGCCGAGAAGCCGTCGGTCAACGCGACCAGGTCGCCGACCCGGGCCGCGCCTGCCCCCGCCGCCGCGGCGGTGGCGACCGCGAGACCCAACGCGGAGCCCAGCTGGTAGCTGGTGTTGACGATGCCCGAGGCAAGTCCCCCCTCCTCCGGGCGGGCACTGGAAATGGCGGTGCCGAGCGACGGGATGAACGCCAGCGCCATCCCGAGCGCCGACAGCAGCGACGCGGGCAGCACGTCCACCCAGAAGTTGCCGTCCGGGCGCACCAGCGACAGCCAGCCCAGCCCGGCGGCGAGGAGCAGCAACCCGACCACCACGAGGGGGTTGGGGCCGAACCGCCCGATCAGCCGGGGTGCGAGCACGATCATGCCGATCATGATCAGCGCGGTCATCGGGATCAGCGCGGCGCCGCTCGGGAAGGCAGAGAGCCCGAGCACCTGCTGCAGGTAGAGGTTCAGAAAGAACCACATCGGGATCCACGCCGCGCCGAGCAGGAACTGGGCGATGTTGGCCGCACCCAGGTTCGGGGTCCGGAAGATCGCCAGGCGCACCAGCGGGTCGCGCCGGGACGCCTGGAGCGCGAGGAACCCGGCAAGGGCCACCGCGGCGACGAGCAGGCTGCCCCAGGTTCCTGCCGAGGTCCAGCCTGCCTCCGGTGCCCGCACGATCCCGAACACCGCGGCACCGATGCCGACCGTGACGGTGAGCGCGCCGAGCAGGTCGACGCCTCCGGTGGCGGCGCCGCGGCCACCCGGCAGCAGCGCTGGCGCGGCCATCAGCGCGAGGACCGCGACCGGGATATTGACGAAGAACACCCACGGCCACGAGGCGTACTCGGTCAGCAGACCGCCGAGGAAGACGCCCGCCGTCCCGCCGGCCGGGGCCGCGGCGCCGTACACGGCGAGGGCCCGGGTCAGCTCGCGCGGCGTCGCCCCGAACAGCATCATCAGCAGCGTCAACGCCGACGGGGCGATCAGCGCCGCGCCCGCCCCCTGAACCGCCCGACCGGCGAGCTCGACCGGGACGTTCGCGGCGACGCCAGCGAGCACGGAGCCGACCAGCAGGATCAGCCAGCCGAGCCCGAACATCCGGCGGGCGCCGAACAGGTCCGACAGCCTGCCGCCGAGCAGGAGCAGTCCGCCGAACACCACGACGTAGGCGTTGAACACCCAGGTGAGGTTCTGCTGCGTGAATCCCAGGTCCTCCCCCATCTGTGGCAGTGCGACGCCGATGATCGACGTGTCCATGATGACCATGAACTGTGCGAGAGCAATCAGCGCGAGTGCCAACCACTTTCGTGATCGCACCCGCTCTTCTGTGCGAGTCATTTCCGATCCCCTCCGTCTGTCGGTGCGCGACCGCTCATCGATCACGCCCCCTCGTATATACCCCCAGTGGGTATATGACGCAATCCTCAAACCGGGTTGCGCGATATGCCCACTGGGGGTATGTTTCCTCTCGTTGGAGCAATACCCCCACTGGGTATATGCACGAGTCGAAGGAGAACGCCATGGAGACCTCGAACTACACCGTCACCGGCATGACCTGCGGGCACTGCGCAAGCTCGGTCCGCGAGGAGGTCGGCTCGATCGAGGGCGTCACCGCCGTCCAGGTCGACGTCCCCACCGGGCTGGTCACCGTCACCTCCGCCGTCCCCGTCGACGCCGCCGCGGTCCGTGCCGCCGTCGAAGAGGCCGGCTACGCCGTGGCGTCATGAACACCGCCACCAAGCTGGCCGCCTACACCGGGGGGCTCGCCGCGATCTTCGCGGCGGCCCTCGGTGTCGGGGCGGCCGTGGGGAGCCCGATCGACATGCCAACCGCCACCCACGGCGACACCCACCTCGAGACGCCGAACGCCGCACCGGAGACCCCCGGCGGCCTCCAGGTGTCCGAGCAGGGATACACCCTGTCCGAGATCACCACCGGCCCGGATGCGCTGAGCTTCCGGATCACCGGCCCCACCGGCGAACCGGTCACCGCGTTCACCGAGGAGCACGAGAAGAAGCTCCACCTGATCGTCGTGCGGTCCGACACCACCGGGTACCGGCACGTCCACCCGACGATGTCCGACGACGGCACCTGGACCGTCGACTGGGCCTGGCAGTCCGGCGGCAGCTACCGCGTCTTCGCGGATTTCCGGCCCACCGACGGGCCCGCGCTGACCCTGGGGCGGACCGTCGACGTGGCAGGCGACACCGCCCCGGCGCCGACCCTCGCGCTCGACCGCATCGCCGAGGTCGACGGCTACCGGGTCGAACTGACCGGTGAACTCGACACCGGGGGCGGCCCGCTGACCCTGAACGTCAGTCGTGACGGGGTCCCGGTGACCGATCTACAGCCCTACCTCGGCGCCTTCGGGCACCTGGTCGCGCTGCGCACCGGCGACCTCGCCTACCTGCACGTCCATCCGCAGGGCGCACCGGGCGACGGCGTCACCGCGCCCGGACCCGAGATCGTGTTCCACGCACAGGCGCCGAGCCAGGGCACCTACCGGCTGTTCCTCGACTTCCGGCACCAGAACACCGTCCGCACCGCCGAATTCACCGTGACCGCCGACCAGCCGGGCACCCCGGACGCCCACCCAACTCCCGCCCCGGCCGCCAGCACCGGCCACGGACACTGACCCGACACCCGGAGAGGAGTCATGATGAACCCCGTCGCACCCGCGCCGACCGAGGGACAGGTTGAGCTACTGATCGGTGGCATGACCTGCGCCTCCTGCGCCAATCGCATCGAACGCAAGCTCAACAAACTCGACGGGGTGACCGCCACCGTCAACTACGCCACCGAGAAGGCGCGCGTGGCGATCAGCGGAGACGTGCTCCCCGCCGACCTGGTGACCGCCGTCGAGGATGCCGGGTACACCGCCACCCTCCCCAAAGAGGACGTGGAACCCGCTGCCGTCGACGACGACCCGACGTCGGGCCTGCGCCTGCGCCTGCTGGTCTCGCTGGTTCTGAGCGTGCCGGTGATCGCGATGGCGATGATCCCGGCACTGCAGTTCCCCAACTGGCAGTGGCTCTCGCTCACCCTTGCCGCCCCGGTCGTGGTGTGGGGCGCGTTGCCGTTCCACCGGGCGGCATGGACGAACCTGCGGCACGGCACCGCCACGATGGACACCCTGGTGTCGATGGGCACCCTCGCCGCGCTCGGCTGGTCGGTGTACGCACTGTTCTGGGGCACCGCCGGGGTCGCGGGCATGACGCACCCGTTCGAGTTCACCATCGCCCGCACCGACGGCACCGGGAACATCTACCTCGAGGCGGCGGCGGGCGTCACCACGTTCATCCTGGCCGGCCGCTACTTCGAGGCCAGGGCCAAGCGCCGCTCCGGGGCGGCGCTGCGGGCGCTGCTCGAGATGGGCGCCAAGGAGGTCTCCGTCCTGCGCGACGGTGTCGAACAGCGGATCGCGGTCGACCAACTCGCGGCGGGCGACCTGTTCGTCGTCCGCCCCGGCGAGAAGATTGCCACCGACGGTGAGGTCACCTCCGGTTCGTCCGCCGTCGACGCGTCGATGCTGACCGGCGAGTCCGTTCCGGTCGAGGTCGGACCCGGCGACACCGTCGTCGGCGCCACCGTCAACGTCGGCGGGCGGATCGTGGTGCGCGCCACCAGGATCGGAGCAGACACCCAGCTCGCACAGATGGCGAAGCTGGTCGAGGACGCGCAGACCGGCAAGGCCAAGGCCCAGCGGCTCGCGGACCGGATCTCCGGCATCTTCGTTCCCGTGGTCATCGCACTCGCCGTCGCGACCCTCGGATTCTGGCTTGGCACCGGCGGTTCCGTCGCCGCGGCCTTCACCGCGGCGGTCGCGGTCCTGATCATCGCCTGCCCCTGCGCACTCGGCCTGGCCACCCCGACCGCACTGATGGTCGGCACCGGCCGCGGCGCGCAGCTCGGCATCCTGATCAAGGGACCCGAGGTGCTCGAGTCGACCCGGCGGATCGACACGATCGTCCTGGACAAGACCGGCACCGTGACCACCGGAACCATGACCCTGCTCGATGTGGTCGCGGCGGAGGGTGAGCTCGCCGATGAGGTGCTGCGGCTCGCCGGCTCGCTCGAGGCGGGTTCCGAGCATCCGATCGCGAGGGCGATCGCGGGCGCGGCGGCCGCGGCGGGACCGGTTCCCGAGGCGGAGGAGTTCGCGAATGTCGAGGGCCTCGGTGTGCAGGGTGTCGTTGCCGGCCACGCGGTGATCGTCGGCAGGCCCCGCCTGCTGGCGGACTGGGCGCAGCCACTGACGGACGATCTCGAATCCGCCCTTCGCACAGCCGAATCCGCCGGACGCACCGCGGTCGCGGTGGGCTGGGACGGCAAGGCCCGCGGCGTGCTCGTGGTCGCGGATGCGGTGAAGCCGACGTCGGCGGAGGCCGTAGCGCAGCTGAAGGCACTCGGCCTGACCCCGATCATGCTGACCGGCGACAACGCCGCGGCCGCCCGCACCGTCGCCGACCAGGTCGGCATCGACGAGGTGATCGCCGAGGTGCTGCCGCAGGACAAGGTGGAGACCGTGGCGCGGTTGCAAGCGGAGGGGAAGGTGGTGGCCATGGTCGGTGACGGCGTCAACGACGCGGCCGCCCTCGCCAAGGCCGACCTCGGGCTGTCCATGGGCACCGGCACCGACGTCGCGATCGAGGCCAGTGACCTGACCCTGGTTCGCGGCGATCTGCGGGCCGCGGCCGACGCGATCCGGCTGTCCCGCAAGACCCTCCGCACGATCAAGGGCAACCTGTTCTGGGCGTTCGCCTACAACGTGGCCGCCCTGCCGCTGGCCGCGGCAGGCCTGCTCAACCCGATGCTCGCCGGCGCCGCAATGGCGTTCTCCAGCGTGTTCGTGGTGAGCAACAGCCTGCGATTGCGCCGCTTCCGCTAGCCACGCCTTCCCGAATGGCCCCTTGATTCAGCCTGGACTGAATCGATGGGCCATTCGGGAAATGCGGCGGGAGGAGCGGCTATCCGGCAGCGAGGCGAACGAAGGCGGACGCGTCAAGGACCTCGCCCCGTGCGGTGGGGTCGATGCCCGCGGCGACGAGTCGACGTTCCGCCTCGGCGGGTGATCCTGCCCAGCTGGCCAGTGCCGCACGCAGGGTCTTGCGGCGCTGCGCGAACGCGGCGTCGACGACGGCGAAGACCCGCTTGCGGTGCTCCTCGTCCATCGGCCACGGCGCTTCCTCGTACCGGTCGATGCGGACCAGGCCGGACTCGATCTTCGGCTCCGGCCAGAACACCTGACGCCCAACGGAGCCAGCCCGGCGCACCCGACCGAAGAAGCAGGCCTTGACGCTCGGCACCCCGTAGATCTTGTTGCCTGGCCGCGCGGCGAGCCGGTCCGCCACCTCCGCCTGCACCATCACCAGGGCGGTCCGGAGCGACGGAAACTCGGCGAACAGGTGCAGCAGCACCGGCACCGCCACGTTGTACGGCAGGTTCGCGACCAGCGCGGTCGGCTCGGCGGGGACCTGGGCGGGCAACACCCGCATGGCGTCCGCGAGGACCACGGTCAACCGGTCCGCCAGCTCGGGGGCTCGCTCGGCGACGGTCGCGGGCAGCCGGGCCGCCAGCTTCGGGTCGATCTCAACGGCGACGACCCGCTCCACGACGTCGAGCAATGCCAGGGTCAGCGAGCCGAGCCCCGGCCCCACCTCGAGCACCACGTCGTTGCGGGTGACACCGGAGACCGCGACGATCTTGCGGACGGTGTTGCCGTCGTGCACGAAATTCTGGCCGAGCTGCTTGGTGGGCCGGATGTCGAACTCGGCAGCCAGCGCCCGCACCTCGGCGGGTCCGAGCAGGGCCGCCAACCCCCGCGGAGCGGATTCGGGCAGGTCGGAAGCGGTGGCAGGTTCGTCGGACACCCGATGAATCTAACGCAGCGGGGTCAGCGAAGGCCGAGTCGGCTCGTGCACGAGGGCCACGCGCCCCAGCCCTGCGTCGCCTGCGTCTTCGACGCGATCGCGATCTGTTCCTCGCGGGTCGCGAGATCGGCCCGCGGGGCGTACTTCAGTCCGCCCTGCCGTTCCCAGGTGTTCTGGTCGAACTGCACACCGCCGTAGTAGCCGTTGCCGGTGTTGATGTTCCAGTTGCCGGTCGCCTCACACTGCGCGAGCGCGTCCCAGGTGGCGCCGTTCGCCACCGGCGGGACCTCGGTGCCGGGTTTGGCTCCGACCCGGACCACCTTCGGTTGCGCCGCGGTGATGACGTTCTCGGAAAGTTCCTCGCGGCCGGATTCCACCCCGTTGACGGTGGTCACCGCGACGGTCACGTCCCGCAGTCCCGGCGCGCCCGGGCTCTCCTGCACGGTGCGACTCATGTTCATCGTCGGATCCTCCACCCGCTGTTCCGGGGGCGCGACCGGCTGGGTCTCGGTCCGGTTCTCGGTGCGGATGCGGGTGACCTTCACCTGAAGTCCCTCGGTGACCGGGGCGTCCGCGGCCGGTTCGACCGTGTCCTGCTGCTCGAGCGGCACCCCCTGCGCGGCGAGCAGGTCGCCGACGGTCGGCGCGGCGAGGCGGAGGTCGGTGGGCGCGGCAGCCCCGTCGAGCAGTCGGACCGCCTTCGGGCTGGTCACCTCGAGGTCGGCCCCCTCGAGCGGCAGGCGCTGGGAACGGGAGGCGGACACGTGCACGTCACCGGCGAGGCGTTCCCTGGACAGGGCCTCGTCGACGGTCAGTGCGGTCGTCCACAGGGTTCGCGGCGCGCCGTCCACGGTCAGGGTCAGCTCACGCGCGCGGCGCAGCACCACCGTGTCCCCGTCGGAGACGGCGGCGTCCGGTGCCGGTGCGACGACGTCGCGGTCCCCGACCCGGTAGCCCGCGGCGTCGAGGACCGAGCCGACGTCGGTGGACATGGTGCTCACCGCGACCGTCTCGCCATCGACGTCGACCATGACGGTCTTGTGGCGGCTTACCGCCAGTGCGCCACCGGCGATGAGGGTGAGGAGAAGGGCTCCGACGACGAGACGCAGCAGTCGCGAGTTCGCCCGGTTAATTCGAGTGAGAGGTGACACGAGAAGTCCTGAGCTGTCGGTTACCGGGACGTGATCCCGGACTTAAGCGATCACGGTACGGTAACGAAGGCGCGGCGCTCCGGCAACCGCACGGGGAACAACCAGCGAAAATGGGACCGACCTCACCCCGGACCCCGACACGCCGCGTGCGGAACACCGGCACGCGCCCGTGGCGAGGATGCTGACTCGAATGAGCACCAGATACCGCGTGCGATCCGTCGCCGCCGCCGCCCTGATCGGTGCGCTCGCCCTGCTCGCCGGAGTCCTCGGCGCGGGCACCGCCGCCGCCCAGGCCGACCGGACCTACGTCATCGCGACCGACGTCACGTTCGCCCCGTTCGAATTCCAGAACGCGCAGGGCAACTTCGTCGGCATCGACATGGACCTGCTCGCCGCGATCGCCGCCGATCAGGGCTTCGAGTACGAGATCAAGCCGCTCGGCTTCAACGCCGCAGTGCAGGCCCTGCAGTCGAGGCAGGTGGACGGCGTCATTGCGGGCATGTCCATCACCGACGAACGCACACTCGTCTTCGACTTCTCCGACCCGTACTTCGAGTCCGGTGTCCAGCTGGCCGTCGCGAAGGACAACGACTCCATCGAGTCGTTCGAGGATCTGCGCGGGCAACGTGTTGCGATCAAGACCGGCACCGAGGGCGCCCTGTTCGCGGAGTCGATCCGGGACCAGTACGGCTTCACCACCGTGACCTTCGACGACTCGGCCAGCATGTACGACGACGTCAGGACCGGGAACTCGGTCGCCGTGTTCGACGACTACCCGGTGCTGCTGTACGGCATCGCGCAGGGCAACGGGCTGCGGGCCGTCGGCGACAAGCAGGCGGGCAACTCGTACGGGTTCGCGGTGTCGAAGGGACAGAACGCCGAACTGCTGACCAAGTTCAACGCCGGACTGGCGAACCTGCGCGCCAACGGGCAGTACGACGAGATCATCGACCGGTATCTCGGCGAGGGAGCCCAGCAGGCGCAGGGCGGCAACACCTTCTTCTCCCTCCTCAAGGACAGCTTCCCGCTGCTGATGAAGGGCCTGTGGCTGACGATCGTGCTGACCGTGGTGTCGCTCGCGATCGCGCTGCTGCTCGGCCTGGTCTTCGGATTCCTTCGGGTCTCGACCAGCCGGATCCTGCGGGGCATCGGCGTCGTCTACGTCGACATCTTCCGCGGCACCCCCCTGCTGGTGCAGGCCTTCTTCATCTACTTCGGCATCCCCGCCGCGCTCGGCTTCACGATGCCTGCGATGACCGCGGGCATCATCACCCTCAGCCTCAACGCGGGCGCCTACATCACCGAGATCATCCGCGGCGGCATCCAGTCCGTCGACCGCGGTCAGATGGAGGCCGCCCGCAGTCTCGGCATGGGCTATCTGCCGTCGATGCGCAAGGTGGTGCTGCCGCAGGCCTTCCGGACGATGATGCCGTCGTTCGTGAACCAGGCCGTCATCACGTTGAAGGACACCTCGATCCTGTCCGTGATCGGCATCGCCGAACTGACCCAGACCGGCAAGATCATCATCGCCAGGAACTTCGAGTCGTTCAACATGTGGCTGATCGTCGGCATCTTCTACTTTGTCATCATCATGGCGCTGACCAAGCTGTCCGGCCGGCTCGAGAGGAAGGTCAACGCGTGAGCGAGCCCGTCACCACCGAGAGCAAGATCCGGGTCACCGGGCTGAAGAAGTCCTACGGCGACAACGAGGTACTCAAGGGCATCGACGTCGAGATAGCTCCCGGCGAAGTGGTGTGCGTCATCGGCCCGTCCGGATCCGGAAAGAGCACCTTCCTGCGCTGCCTGAACCGGCTCGAGGACATCACCGGCGGCACGGTTGTGGTCGACGGCGTCGACCTCACCGCCAAGAAGGTCGACATCGACGGGATTCGCCAGCGCATCGGAATGGTCTTCCAGCATTTCAACCTGTTCCCGCACATGACCGCCCTCGAGAACGTCATGCTCGCCCCGGTCCAGACGAAGAAGGCCACCAAGGGCGAGGCCCGGGAAGCCGGGATTCGACTCCTCGCCCAGGTCGGACTCGCGGAGAAGCAGGACGCCAAGCCCGCGAACCTGTCCGGCGGCCAGAAGCAGCGGGTCGCGATCGCCAGGGCGTTGGCGATGAACCCCGACGTCATGCTGTTCGACGAGGCGACCAGCGCCCTCGACCCGGAGATGGTCGGCGAGGTGCTGCAGGTGCTGCGGGACCTCGCCGCTGGCGGCATGACGATGGTGGTCGTCACCCACGAGATGGGCTTCGCCAGGGAGGTGTCCGACCGCGTCATTTTCATGGCCGACGGCTATCTCGTCGAGGAAGGCACCCCCGAGGAGGTCTTCGGCAACCCGCAGCAGCCGCGCACCCAGGACTTCCTCCGCAAGGTCCTGTAAATGCGCTTCGCGCCTGTGCGTGATTTTCACCCCGATTGGGGTGAAAATCACGCACGGTCGCGAAGTGCGTAGACGCGTTCGGCGGTGGCGGTCGCGGCGGCGGCGAGCTCGAACGGGTCCTGACCGCGGGTCGCCGCCAGGGATCGCACGGTGTACGGCAGGCAGTACGGCTCGTTGGGGGCGCCGCGGAACGGGTGCGGGGTCAGGAACGGGGCATCGGTCTCGACGAGCAACTGGTCGTCCGGGACGAGCTTCGCGGCCTCGTGCAGTTCGCGGGCGTTGCGGAAGCTGACGGTGCCGGAGAAGCTGAGCACGTACCCGGCCTCGACGCAGGCCAGCGCCATCGTCGCGTCCGACGAGAAGCAGTGGAAGATCACGGTGTCCGGTGCGCCCTCGTCGAGCAGGACGGTCAGGAGGTCGTGGTCGGCCTCGCGGTTGTGGATCATCAGCGGCTTGCGCAGCCGCTTGGCGAGGTCGATGTGCCAGCGGAAGCCCTCGACCTGCTCCTCGACCGTCGCGCACCCGTCGAGTTTCCCGGGCCAGTAGTAGTCGAGGCCGGTCTCCCCGACCGCGACCGTCCTCGGGTCGGCGGCGAGCCGCTCGATCTCGGCTTTGGTGGCGTCGTCGAGCACGTTCGCTCGGGTGGGATGGATCGCGACCGCGGCGTACACCCGGCGGTCCCAGCCCGCGGCGTCGACGGCGAACCGGGCGGCGGCCAGGTCGTCCGCCACCGTCACGACCCTGCCGACCCCGACCTTTTCCGCGCGGTCGACGATCTCGGCGACCGACGCGGCATCGGTGGCGCCGCACGCGTCGAGGTGGGTGTGGGCGTCGATCAGCGGCGCGAGGGGCTCGGGCAGATCCGGGGCCGGACGATCCTTGGGCACACCGATACGATAGGCGCACCATGACTGCACCTAGCCGGCCCCCGTTCTACATCACCACCGCGATCGCGTATCCCAACGGCGCCCCGCACATCGGGCACGCGTACGAGTACATCGCGACGGACGCGCTCGCCCGCTTCAAGCGGCTCGACGGTTTCGACGTCTTCTTCATGACGGGCACCGACGAGCACGGGCTGAAGATGCAGCAGACGGCAGCCAAGGAGGGCATCGACGTCCGCGACCTCGCGGCGCGCAACTCCGACGTGTTCCAGTCCATGGACAAGGTCCTGAACGTCTCCTACGACCGGTTCATCCGGACCACCGACGCCGACCACACCGCGGCGAGTCAGGCCATCTGGGAGCGGATGGTCGCGGCCGGTGACATCTACCTCGACACCTACGCCGGGTGGTACTCGGTGCGCGACGAGGCGTACTACACCGAGGGCGAGACGACCCTGTTGGAGGACGGCAGCCGGATCTCCACCGACACCGGAACCCCGGTGGTGTGGACCGAGGAGTCCACCTACTTCTTCAAGTTGTCCGCCTACCAGGACCGGCTGCTCGCCCTCTACGAGGCGCACCCCGAGTTCATCGCGCCGGCGACCCGCCGCAACGAGATCGTCAGCTTCGTCTCCGGCGGACTGAAGGACCTGTCGGTGTCGCGGACCACGTTCGACTGGGGCGTTCCGGTGCCGGGCGACCCCGACCACGTGATGTACGTGTGGGTGGACGCGCTGACGAACTACCTGACCGGTGCCGGGTTCCCCGATACCGACGCCGAGTCGTTCGGCAGGTACTGGCCGGCGAACCTGCACATCATCGGCAAGGACATCAGCCGGTTCCATACCGTGTACTGGCCCGCGTTCCTGATGTCCGCGGGCATCGACCTACCGCAGCGGGTGTTCGTGCACGGCTTCCTGTACAACAAGGGCGAGAAGATGTCGAAGTCGCTCGGCAACGTCGTCGACCCGCTCGGCCTGGTCGAGGAGTACGGACTCGACGCCGTCCGCTACTTCCTGCTGCGGGAGATCTCGTTCGGCCAGGACGGCAGCTACAGCCACGAGGCGATCGTCACCCGCATGAACGCGGACCTGTCCAACGAACTGGGCAACCTCGCGCAGCGGTCGCTGTCGATGGTGGCGAAGAACTGCGACGGCCAGGTCCCGACGCCGGGCGAGTTCACCGACGCCGACACCGCCCTCCTCGCCAAGGCCGATGCGCTGCTCGACAAGGTGCGCGCGGAGTTCGACGTGCAGGCCATCCACCTCGGCATCGAGGAGATCTGGCACGTCCTCGCCGAGACCAACCGCTACTTCAGCGCGCAGGAACCGTGGGTGCTGCGCAAGACCGACCCGGCGCGCATGGCGACGGTGCTGTACGTGACGATCGAGGTGGTGCGCATCGTCGGCATCCTGGTGCAGCCGGTGATGCCCGACGCCGCGGACAAGATCCTCACCGTGCTCGGCCAGGGGCCCGAGAATCGCCAGTTCACGGACCTGGGGACGCGGATCGCCGCCGGCACCGACCTGCCCGCTCCGGCGGCGGTGTTCCCCCGGTACGTCGAGGCCACCGACGCCTGACCCCCCGAAACACCCCGTGACCTGCGGCGGGGAAACGTGTCGTACCCCCGATGCACACTGCACCCATGGGGATGAATCGAACAGGCATTCGAGCCGAGGGGTGTGGGGCGGAGCAGGCCCTGCGCCACGCATACGAGAACGGGTGGCAGCCGGGTGACGTCCTGCACGTCGCCCGGCGTGGCCTCGCCGGGGTCGAGGTCGCGCCGATTGCGCTGCTGATCCTCGGGGAGGCCAATCGCAGCGGTGCCTGGGCTCGGGCACCGCTGCACTGGGCGGACCAGCTCAGGGCGCTCGCCGACGGCTATCCGCGCCGGGTCGACGAGCCGCCGCTGACACCGGGCGGCCTGCGGCTGCTGCAGCACCTGCAGCCGCTGCGGCGACTGTGCCCACCGCCGTCGCTGTGGCCAGACGTCCGGTCGACCCACCCCGGAACCCCCGCCGACACCGCGGACGTCAAGATGCTGAACCGGATTCGCGGGCTGCTCGCCAAGGCCGAGAGCACCGAGTTCACCGAGGAGGCCGAGACCCTCACCGCCAAGGCTCAGGAACTGATGACCCGGCACTCCGTCACCGCGACTCTTCTCACCGCGGACTCCTCCGCTGGCCGGGACGTCACCGTCCACGCCCGGCGCATCCACGTGGACCGGCCCTACAGCAAGCAGAAGGGTCTGCTGCTGACCACGGTCGGCGAGGCCAACCACGTCCGCACCCTCTTCAACGCGGTCGACGACATCGCGACCGTGATCGGCACACCGGCGGACCTCGAGCAGGTCGACCTGCTGTTCACCTCGCTCCTGGTCCAGGCCACCCGTGCGATGCGGGCCGAGCAGGCGCGCGGCGCGAGCGCGGCGCCGTTCCGTCGCGCCTTCCTCTACGGCTTCGCGGTCCGGATCGGGCAGCGCCTGACCGAGGCGGAGAAGGCGGCCACCGCGCAGGCCGTGATCGACGCCCGGGCACAGTTCGGTGATCTGCTGCCGATCCTGGCCCGCCGGTCCGACGCCGTGCAGGCCGAGGTGGACCGCCTGTTCGGGCCGAAGCTGCGGTCCTGGGGATTCAGCGTCAGCGACCTCGACGGGGTCGCGGCTGGCCGATCCGCGGCGGACGCCGCGCACCTCGCCCCGCCACGGCGGGCGGTCACCGGGTGAGCGGCCGCCCGCGCCTGCCGGTGTGTCGGGGTCGGGAACCCTCGTGACACCCTTTCCGCATGCGGATCGAACGGTTGGGCACCGGCGGGGAACCGGCGGCGGTGCTGCGGGCGCTCGCGTCGCAGGCCGCCGCGACGGGCGCGCCCGGGCCGGCCGCGCTGATCGGCGACTGGTTCGGGTCCGGGGCGGTGCTGGTCCCGAGTGTCACGACCCGGCCGGTCGCGCCGCGGCGGGCGTTCGCGCTGACGCGTCCCCCCGCCGCGCCGATCACCACGCCGACGACCGCCGGGCGCGGCGACACCCCGCTGATCGGCGGCGGATGGATCGGGTACCGCGGCTACCCCGACACGCCCGACAGCGGCCGGACCGCCGCCCTGCCGGAGGCCGCCGGGGGCTGGACGGACTGTGTCCTGCGGCTCGACGCGGACGGCTGCTGGTGGTACGAGTCGCTCACCGGCCGCCCCTGCCCACCGGCATGGTCGACCGCCGTCACCCGACCGCGAACCCGGCCGCGGCCCTGGCATCTCGACTGGACGGCACCCGACCGGGACGCACACCGCTCCGGCGTGCTCGCGTGCCTCGATGCGATCGCCGCGGGCGAGGTGTACCAGGCATGTGTGTGCGCCAGGTACACCGGCACGATGGACGGCGAGTCCCTGGACTTCTTCGCCGACGCGACCGAGGCGACCCGCCCGGCGCGGGCCGCCTACCTCCAGGGGTCGTGGGGGGCCGCCGCGTCGCTGTCGCCGGAACTGTTCCTCGCCAGGAACGGCGACCGGGTGACGTCGAGCCCGATCAAGGGGACGCTCCCGATCGACACCGACCCGCGGCGGCTGCGCGCGTCGGTCAAGGACGTCGCCGAGAACGTGATGATCGTGGACCTGGTGCGCAACGACCTGGGCCACCTCGCCGTCCCCGGCACGGTCACCGTCACCGACCTGCTCGGCGTGCACCCCGCGCCCGGCGTGTGGCACCTGGTATCCACGGTCGCCGCCACCGTCCCGTCCGGCACAACGACGGCCGACCTGTTCGACGCCGCCTTCCCGCCCGCGTCGGTGACGGGATGCCCGAAACACCGTGCCCGACAGCTACTCTCCGCGTGGGAGCCGTACCCGCGCGGACTGTACTGCGGCACCGTCGGGTTCGCGTCCCCGCTGGCGGGCACCGAACTGAACGTCGCGATCCGGACGGTCGAGTTCGCCCCCGACGGCCGCGCGGAACTCGGGGTCGGCGGCGGCATCACGATCGACTCCGACCCCGACGCGGAGTGGCAGGAATGCCTCGACAAGGCGTCCAGCATCGTGACCCTCCGGCCTGCCGGGATCCCGCGCTATCCGGAGCACTCCCCCCGCGCCGACCTGGACAGCTCGTAGTCGGTCTCCTGGTCCGCCGTCAGCGGCGACGACGACGCGCAGATCCGGTCGATGATCGCGGCGACATCCAGCCGCCACGCCCGCAGCACGCCGTCGCCGTCCGCGGCCACCACCGTGTCCGACCCCGGCAGGAAGGCGACCTGCCATCGACCCGACCCGTCCGTGGCGATCGGTCCGCCCACCTCGCGCATGTGATCGCGGTCCGCGACGTCCCACAGTCGAACGGTGCCGTCATCGCTGCCCGACACCACGTGCCTGCCGTCCGAACCGAACGACACCGAGTAGACGGTGCCGCTGTGCCCGCGCAGCGCGGGTTGCCGCACCGTCAGCGAACCGTCCTCCGCGCGGTCCCACATCACCACCGTCTGGTCGTCGCTTCCAGTCGCCATCGCCGACCCGTCGGGCGCGAACGACACCGCGTTGATCCCCGCCCCGCCGCCGCCGTCGTCGACGTGCTGCGGCACCGGCCGGGCCGGATCGTCGACCCGCCACGCGAACACCCCCCCATCGGCGTCGGCGGCAACCAGGGTGGACCCGTCCGGGCTGAACGCCGCGGTGCGCACGAGGTTGCTTGGGCCGTCGAGCCGGTCCCCCCACGGAATCGGGTGCGCCGGATCGGTGAGATTCCACAGCTGCACGCTGGTGTCGTCGTCGCCGGTGGCCAGCGTCCGGTTGTCCGGGCTGAACGCCAACTCCCAGGTGAACCTGGTCCGGATCGTGATCGGTTCGCCGAGCGGGCGGGGCCGGGCGGGGTCGGCGACGTCCCAGACCTGCACCTGACCGCCGGTCGTCGGCGCGGTCGCCATCAGCGTCCCGTCCGGCGACAGTGCAACCATGTGGGCCCCGCCGAACGGCCGCGGCAGGTGCACCGACCCGACCACCCCGGCACGACCGTCCCCGTCGACCCGCCACATCCGGACCACCGAGTCGTAGCCGCCGGTCGCCATCAGCGACCCATCCCTGCTGATCGACGGCAGCGTCAACGCCGCCTCCGACACCGACAGCGCGGAGCGGGGCAGTGTCCACACCCGCAGGTTCGAGTCCTGCCCGCCGGTCACGACGGTCGACCCGTCCGGCGACACCGCCAGCGCGGGCACCCCGCCCCCGTTGCCGGTCAGGGCCGGCTTCACCTCGCTCATCGTGCCGCGCCCGGTCGCGACCGCCCACCGCTTGACGGTCCCGTCCCAGGACGCGCTGACCAGCGTCGCACCGTCCGCGGCGAAGGCGATCGTCCAGATCGCCCCGGTGTGCGCGTGCACCGGGGCACCGACCTCCCGGACGGCGCGCACGTCGGTGGTGTCGAACAACCGGATGACCCCGTCATCGCTGCTGGCGGCGAGGGTGCGCCCGTCAGGCGCGAACGCCACCGAATGCACCACGTCCCCGAAGTCCGCCTGCACCGGCGGCAGCGGCGTCGGCGCCGACCGGTTGCTCATGTCCCACAGCCTGACGCTGCGGTCGTCGCTGGACGTCGCCATCACCGCCGAGTCCGCGCGGAACGAGATGGTCCGCACGCCCGCCGGGTGGGCGGCCAGCGTCGTCGCCGGATACGGTCCCGGCGCGGGCGGCGAGGTCAGCACGGTCGAGGTATCGAACAGGGTGACGGTGCCGTCGTCGTTGGGTGCAGCCAGGGTGCGCCCGTCCGGGCTGAACCGGATGTTGTGCACCGCCTTCGTCCCGGCGCGCGCCCCCTCGAGGAGCGGTCGGGGTGCGGCCGGGTCGGTGACATCCCACGCGGACACGGTGCCGTCCCCGGCGCCCGCGGCCAGCACCCGCCCCGTCGGCGCGAAGGACACCGACGCGATGTACTTCTCGGATCCGGTCAGCAGCACACCGACGGGGTGCGGGGCCGCGGGGTCCCGCATGTCCCACAGCCGCACCGTCCGGTCGTCGCTGGCGGACGCCATCATCGACCCGTCCGGGGAGATCGCGACGCCGTACACGGGCCCGGTGTGACCGTCGAGCGCCCGCCCGATCGGCGTCGATTCGCTCGCGATCAGCCGCGAGTAGGCGGTGTCGCTGCCCGGGCGCATCTGCCAGGCGGCGAGCGAGAGCCGCGCCGCGGTGGTCGGGTCGGTGCTGCGCAGCGAGTCGGCCAGCGCCACCACCTGACGGAACTGGGCCGCGCTGCGCTCCGACTCGGCGCGGTTCTTCGCCGACCACGCCATCGACACCGCGACAAGGGCCACCACCGTCGACAGCACCAGCGCAGCCATCACCGCCCGCGCGATCCAGGTGCTGCGCCGCACGTTCCGCGTCGACGTGGACAGGAACTCGGTGGCGACGGGGGTCAGGGTGGCGGGGACCCGGTCACCGTCACGACCGGGGTCCGGATAGCCTTCCGCCGCGATCCGCGGCGCATCGTATTCGCGGACGATGTCCAGCCTGCCCCGCTGGTAGAGGAGGCTGCTGTCGCGACCGGACTCCTCCCACCGGGACGCGTCCTCCTCGATCTGCTGGCGCACCGCCGAGTACGACCGGTCCTCCTGGATCCAGGTCTTGAGCCGCGGCCAGGCGTCGATCACCGCGTCGTGGATCAGTTCGACGCTGTCCGCGTCCGCGACGAGCACCCGGGCCCCGATGAACCGGTCGACGACCTGCCTGGCCGGGTCCGCGGCCCCGCCTGCGAACGCAAGCAGCTGCGGCAGCGTCCGCCGGATCTTGACGTCGGCCCCGGTCTGCGTCACGTACACCAGGTGCACCATGATCGCCCTGGCCAGCAGGCGTTCGCGCTCGTCGAGGCCCTCCCAGGTGCGTTCCGCGGTGGCCGCGACCGACCCGCGGACCCCGCCCGTCGCCCGATAGGCGGCGACGGTGAGCTGTCCGCCGCGCCGCCGCTCCCACATCGAATCGAGCAGGTGCGAGAGCAGCGGCAGCACGGTGCCACCGCCGTCGGTGGACGTCAGCACCCCGAGGTCGTGCAGGATCAGGTCCACCAGCCCGGCCTCGAGCTTCAGCCCGATCAGCTGCGCAGGCCGGGTGATGACCTCCACCATGTCGGCCCGCGACAGCGGCGACACCGCCCGGCTGCGGCGTTCGAGCGCATCCGCGAGCACCGGATGGGTCAGTGCCCGCGCGTAGAAGTCGGACCGCATCGTCGCGATGATCAGGGGGGCGGCGTCGGCCGTCTCGTCGGGGCCGAGGGAGAAGGCGGCCAGGTCCAGCAGCCGCAGAAACGGATCCCTGGCCCGGGGGTCGCGGCACTGGGTGAACAGTTCCTCGATCTGGTCGACGACGATCACCAGCTGGGCGGCCCCAAGCCGGTCCGCGGCGGAGCGCATCGCGAGCCGGACCGCGGCCGCGTCCGCGGCGGGCGGCAGGGCACCGAGCTCGGGCACCGCTGCGGCGAGCGCCCCGAGCGGATCGGGTCCCGGGGTGAGGACGATCGCGACGCCCGCGGCGGTGCCGGCGTCGGGGCTCCCCGACGCTTCGCCGAGCAGCGCGGGAACGAGGCCGGCCTGCACGAGGGAGGACTTCCCGACCCCGGACGCGCCGGTGACGATCGTCATGCCCCGCCCCTGGGCGGCGGTCACCACGTCGATCAGCCGCTGCAGGCTCTCGGTCCGGCCGAAGAACAGCCGGGCATCCTCCGCCCGATAGGGCTCGAGACCGCGATACGGGCGCACCCCGGCCAGCGGTGGCGTGGCGTCGGCCCGGTCCGACTCGGCCCGGTTGCGGGTCGCGGCGCCGCCGTCGCGGGCGCCCTGCCACCACGACTGCCACTGTTTGAGGGAGTACAGGCCGGGGGTCGGGGGGTTGCCGTGCATCGACTGCGCGGTCCGGATCAGGACGACGAGGACCGGTCGCACCGCGTCGAAACTCGCGGGCACCCGTTTGCCGGAGCGCCAGTCGCTCAGCCGTTGGATCGACACCTGCTTGTCCGCGCCGATGGCCCGACCGAGCGCACCCGCCTCCGAGACGACGGTCTTGAGCGGCGGTCCGCCAGCGGTCGCGAACAGCAGCCGCAACTGGTCGGCAAAATGCAGCCTGGCATCGGGCCCTTCCGGCATCCGGTCCGTCCACCTTCCGGTTCCCACCCGCGGAAAATCCGCTGCGGAATAGTTCCTCATAGCGTGTGAACAGGGAGAATACCGGAATCCTCGGGCAGACCAATTGGTCGGGTGCGGTCGGGGCGGCACAGTGGTGTCCGGTGCAGGTGGGGTCCTGCACCACGTAGCGGCGCCGGCGGGGACTGACGATTCTCGAGGGGTAGTTCCCGCCGGGCACGCTGCACCTGGGCACGCCGAACACGCAGAATCCTAGGAGTCGACCATGAGCCGAATCGCCGTCAAGATCGCCGCGATGTTCCCGCCGACCCTGGCGGCCGCGCTCGTCATCGCCGCATCGGTGGGGCTGATCGTGGTGCTCGCGGGCATGCCGAGCTGAGCGCCGACGCCCGACCGGCCGCGTCAGTCCTTGCGCGCGGCGAGCACCGCCTCATAGATCTCCCGCTTCGACACACCGTTCGTGGCGACCACCGCGCATGCGTCCTTCAGCCGGGCACCATCCGCGACAAGCCGCTCGACCTCGCCGACGAGATCCTCCGGCCGGGCCGCGACCGGGGTTGCCCCCTCCAGCACGACCGTGATCTCCCCCCGCGCTCCCTCGACCGCCCACGCCGCGAGCTCGGCGAGGGTGCCGCGGCGCACCTCCTCGTAGGTCTTCGTCAGTTCCCGGCACACCGCGGCCCGGCGCTGCCCACCGAGCACCTCGACGGCGTCGGCGAGGCAGTCCGCGAGCCGGTGCGGCGCCTCGAAGAACACGCAGGCCCGGGATTCGGCGCGCAGGGTCTCCAGCCAGGACCGGCGCGGCCCCTGCTTCCTCGGCGGGAACCCGTCGAAACAGAACCGCTCGACCGGCAGCCCCGACAACGCCAGCGCGGTCGTCACCGCGGACGGGCCGGGCAGGCAGGTGACCGGCAGGTCCCGCGCCACGCACGCCGCAACGAGCCGGTAGCCGGGGTCGCTGACCGACGGCATGCCCGCGTCGGTGACCAGCAGCACCGTCCGCCCCGCCGCGACGTCCTCGACGAGCGCGGGCAGTCGGGTCGTCTCCACCTGGTCGTAGAAGCTGACGACCTTCCCGGTGATCGTCACCCCCAACGCCGACGCGAGGTGCCGGGTGCGGCGGGTGTCCTCGGCGGCGACCACGTCCGCGGTCGCGAGGGCGTCGCGCAGCCGCTCCGAGGCGTCACGCACCTCTCCCATCGGCGTGGCAGCGAGGACCAGACAACCGTTCATGCCCGACAGCCTACGATCGTCCGGTGACCCAGTTGACCGACGCGCGTTCGACGCCCCGCGTCGACCACCCCGTCCTGGTCGGCCCGGGTCCCGCGGCGCCCGTCCCCGATCCGGGTCCGACCGACCGGCTGCGCGGCTGGGTGGTCACCCTGTTCCTGACCGCGGTCGCCGCGATCACCCGCTTCACGATGCTCGGCTATCCGACGGATGCGGGGACCCCGGTCTTCGACGAGAAGCACTACGCGCCGCAGGGCTGGCAGGCGCTCACCGGCGGCGGACTGGAGGACAACCCCGGCTACGGGCTGGTGGTGCACCCCCCGGTCGGGAAGCAGCTGATCGCGCTCGGCGAGGCGATCTTCGGCTACAACGGCTGGGGCTGGCGCTTCGCCGCGGCGGTCGCGGGCACCGTGCTGGTCCTGCTGGTGATCCGCATCGTGCGGCGGATGACGCGGTCCACGCTGGTCGGCGCGATCGCGGGCATCCTGCTGATCGCGGACGGTGTCACGTTCGTCTCGTCCCGGATCGGGATGCTCGACATCTTCATGGCGGTGTTCGTCGTCGCCGCGTTCGGGTGCCTGATCGTCGACCGCGACCAGGTGCGGGGCCGGATGGCGGTGGTATTCGCGGAGGGCCGGATCGCGCACTCCGAGTTCGGCCCGCGGCTCGGGGTGCGGTGGTGGCGGTTCGGGGCGGGCGTCCTGCTCGGCCTGGCGTGCGGAACGAAGTGGTCCGGGATCTACTTCATCGCGTTCTTCGGGCTGATGTGCGTGGCGTTTGACGTCGCGGCCCGGCGCTACCACGGGGTGCGGCGACCGTGGGTTGGCGCCGCGGTGCGCGACATCGGGCCCGGCCTGTATGCGCTGGTGCTCGTCCCGATCGGGGTGTACCTGGCGTCCTACTGGGCGTGGTTCACGTCCGAGACGGGGGTGGACCGGCATGCGGTCGGCGACCAGCTCGGGTACGGCGGCACCTTCTCCTTCGTGCCCTCCGCGCTGCGGTCGCTGTGGTACTACAGCGGCAACGTGCTCGAGTTCCATTCCGGACTGACGAACTCCGCGGGCAACCACCACCCGTGGGAGTCGAAGCCGTGGACGTGGCCGATGGGCCTGCGGCCGATGCTGTACTACTTCGCCGAGGGCGACCAGGTGTCCGGCTGCGGCGCGGAGAGCTGCGTTAAGGCGGTGATGCTGATCGGCACGCCTGCGATGTGGTGGCTGGCGCTGCCGATGCTCGGGTGGGCGCTGTGGCGCACGGTGGTCGGACGGGACTGGCGGTACGCGGCGGTCCTCGTCGGCTACGGCGCCGGGCTGCTGCCCTGGTTCGTGACGATGGACCGGCAGATGTACTTCTTCTACGCGGTCGCGCTGGCGCCGTTCCTGGTGATGGGTCTGGCGTTGGTGTGCGGCGAGGTGATCGGGTCCGCGCGGCAGGCGGCCGAACGGCGCGGCGTCGGCCTGCTCGCGGTGGCCCTGTACCTGGGGCTGGTGGTGGCGAACTTCGTCTGGCTCTGGCCGATCCTGACGGCCCTGCCGATCACCCCGGAGATGTGGCAGCAGCAGCTGTGGCTGCCGAGCTGGCGCTGACCCGTCAGGGGGGTGTCGCCGACCCGGTGTCGCCGGCCCGGCGGTGCCGGTGCGGCAGCTGGCCGTGCAGGGGCAGCTTCCGCCGCTGATGCGGCCGCAGGATCATCGGGTCGTGCCGCAGGTCCCGGTACAGCGACACGCACAGCCCGATCATCACGACCACGAACGGGGCGGCCGCGATGATCGTCATGGTCTGCAGGCCGTCGAGGGCGTCCTCGCCACCGGTCCAGAGCATCAACGCCGCGACACCGCCGGTGAGCATGCCCCAGAACACCACCACCCAGCGGCTCGGTGCCAGGTTCCCGCGCTGTGAGAGGGTCCCCATCACCATCGAGGCGGCGTCCGCTCCGGAGACGAAGAAGATCGCGACCAGGATCATCACCAGCACCGTCGACACCCCGAACAGGGGCAGGTGTTCGAGCATTCCGAACAGCTGCGACTCGGACGTGCCGCGGGTCGCGAGCTCGATGCCGTCGCGCTGCTCACCGATCCCGGCACCGCCCATCACGCTGAACCACAGCAGGCTGACGACGCTGGGGACCACGATCACACCGACGACGAACTCCCGGATCGTGCGGCCGCGGCTGATCCGGGCCAGGAACATCCCGACGAACGGGGTCCAGGAGATCCACCACGCCCAGTAGAAGATCGTCCACGACGAGAGCCATTCGGCGGTGGCGGGGTTGCTCGACGCCGCGGTGCGGGCGGACATCTCGGCGAGCTGGCTCGCGTAGGCGCCGATCGTGGTGGGGATCAGGTTCAGGATCAGCACGGTCGGCCCGAGGACGAAGACGAACACGGCAAGGGCGAGGGCCAGCACCATGTTGGTGTTCGACAGCCATTGGATTCCGCGCGACACCCCGGACACGGCGGACGCGACGAACGCCAGCGTCAGGATCGCGACGATCGAGACCAGCAGCAGCACCCCCGCCTTCTCCAACCAGCCGACCACCTCGAGGCCCGAGCCGATCTGCAGTGCCCCAAGACCGAGGGACGCGGCGGTGCCGAACATCGTCGCGAAGATGGCGAGGATGTCGATGACCTTGCCGATCGGCCCCTCCGCGCGGCGGCCGAGGAGCGCGACGAAGGCCGAGCTGAACAGCTGCTTGCGGCCGCGCCGATAGGTGCCGTATGCGAGGGCGAGGCCGACGACCGCGTAGGTCGACCACGGGTGCAGGCTCCAGTGGAACATCGTGGTCGCCATCGCCGTTCCGACCCGGCTCTGCCCCTCGGTGCCGGGTGGGGGCGTGACGAAGTGCGCGAGCGGCTCGGCGACGCCGAAGAACATCAGCCCGATACCCATCCCCGCGCTGAACATCATCGCGATCCAGCTGACGGTGCTGAACTCGGGCTTCTCGCCGTCCTTGCCGAGCGGGATCCGGCCGTATCTGCTGATCGCGAGCCACAGGGCGAACAGCACGAACCCGCTCGCGGCGAGGATGAACAGCCATCCGATGTTCGTGACCAGCCAGTCGAGGACCGTCCCGGTGACCGAGGCGAGCCCATCGGGGTCGACGAGTCCCCAGATCAGGATGACGGCGGCGGCGGCAGCGGCGACACCGAATACGACGCGGTCGGTGCGCGGCGCCCCGCCGCCCGACGGGGCGAGCGGGCCAGCAGCCGGGCGCTCGGAGGCGTCATCCTCGGACAGTTCGGTTCTCCCCACCATGCCCTAACGTTGCGTGCCCTCCCGGGCAAAAGCAAACTTCGGCGACGGGCGGCGCGTCCCCGGCGCGCTACGCGGTGACGGTCCGTGCGCCTCCGCGTCCCCCGATCAGGGCGTCGACGCTGAACCGGCCCGCCCCGGTTGCGGCGATCAGCAGCGAGGCGACGCCGAGCGCGAGGACCAGTTCGTAGCCACCCTCGGACACGAAGATGCCCTTGTCGACGTGCGCGATGAAGAACGCGCCGACCATGTCGAGGAACAGCAGGAGGCCGGCGATCGGGGTGGCGATTCCGGCGATCAGGGCGAACCCGCCGACGAGTTCGACCGTCGCGGCGATGACCGCGGACACGTTGTGCACCGGCGCCCCCATCTGCTCGAACGACGACTGCACCCCGCTGATGCCATAGGTGAAGAACTTCTGCCAGCCGTGGGCGACGAAGATCACGCCGATGCCGACGCGGGCGATGAGCAGGGCAATGTCGCGGAGTGCGCTGGATTTCATGTCGCGGTCCTTTTCGGTGTGCGGCGCGGGTTCCCGCCTCGGGAACTCATTCACTGTGACATGGTTAGGTTGAAGCGTCAACCATCCGGGGGTGGCGGTGTGCCGATGCTCGGGCCTGACGCGGATACCCGATCCACGAGAGCAGCACCACAGCGACGACGAGCAGCCGAACCAGGTTCTCGGCGTCGACCGGGTAGAGCACACCGGTGATGTAGTGCGCGATGAAGCCGGACGACGGCAACGGCGACCCGCCCTCCGCAACCCGCGCCCAGTTCTGCACCGCGGTCAGCGGACAGTCGTACCCGACCAGCACGGACCCGGCACCCCACAGCACGGCGGCCCCGTGCACCGCGATCGTCCGCGGCCAGCGCCACGCCAGGAAGCCACCGAACACCAGATACCCGAGGAACGCGAAGTGTCCGACCATCGCGAGCACCTCGACGACGCGGTAGACCATGGCCACCTCCGTTGGCGCGCCCTCCTCCGAGCGTAGGCCCTCACGCGCCGCGGATCGCGGCCTCAACCAGGGATCGGGCAACGCCGTCGGACAACCCGAGGCTCCGGACGGTTGCCACGTACTCGGTTGCCGCGCGGGCCGCGACACCCCGCGACGCGTCGCCGGTCGCCGCGACGAACGACCCGAGCCGCCCGCGGGTCTCGATCGCACCCATCGCCTCGAGTTCCCGATACGCCTTGGCGACCGTGTTCGCGGCCAGCCCCAACTGCTCCGCCAGCGCCCGCACCGTCGGCAGCTTCGTGCCCGCGATCAGCCCGCCGTCCCGCACCTGCTCGAGGATCTGCAACTTCACCTGTTCGAACGGGGCGGTCGCCGCAGCCGGATCGATGTCGATGCGCATCTCGCGAGGCTAGCCCGTGGACGCCGCCCGCGCGGGCTACCCGGAGAACGCCTCCTCGGCGCGATCGAACCACGCCGCCTCCTCCACGAGCCGGACGCTGCGCCAGCCGTCCGGCGTGCGCACCAACTCGTGGTGGTACCAGCCGCCGCAGAAGAACTGCTTGCCCGGCGCAACGATCAGCGGGTTGTAGAACATCGCGCTGACCGACGCCGTGCCGCCATCCGGGTCGAAGCCGCGAATATCCATGTTGGTGACGTAGTGCTGGGTGCGACTGAACAGCGCGAGCATCGGCTCGAGTTGCTCGATCACCGCCTCCCGATCGCCGGCAGGCCCGCCCGAGGTGCTGTAGTCGATGCGGGCATCCGCGGCAAACACCGTGCGGTACAGGTCCCAGTCCCTGGCGTCGACGGCGCGGGCGTACCGGGTCAGCAGGTCGGTGGCCTCGATCCAGAGGTGCAGGTACGCGGAGTCCATCGGGTCATGGAACCCCACCCGGGCCGCCGCCGTCCGCGATTTCGGTGATGCGGGCACACTATGGGGCATGGCAACGACTTCCGCAGGCAGCACTCCGGCGCACACCGCGACGATCTACCACAACCAGCGCTGCAGCACCTCCCGCAAGGTGCTCGCGCTGATCGAGGAGGCGGGCATCACGCCGACCGTCGTCAAGTACCTGGAGACGCCGCCGTCCCGGGACGGGCTGCGCAAGCTCCTCGACGACGCGGGCCTCAAGCCGAGCGAGGCAATCCGGAGGAAGGAGGCCATCTACAAGGACCTCGGACTGGCCGACGCGAGCGAGGACGAACTGCTCGACGCGATGGTGGAAAATCCGATCCTGATCGAGCGACCCCTGGTCGTCACCGACCGCGGGACGGTCCTCGCCCGGCCGGTCGAGAAGGTCACCACCATCCTCTAGTCGCGGCTGATCGGGCAGGACATGCACCGGGGTCCGCCGCGGCCGGACCCGAGTTCGGAGCCTGCGATGCGCAGGACCTCGATGCCCGACGCCTCGAGCCGCGCGTTCGTCTCCACGTTGCGCTCGTAGGCGACGACGACGCCCGGCGCGAGCGCGAGCGTGTTGTTCCCGTCATCCCACTGCTCCCGCTCGGCGGTGACGTGGTCGAGGCCGGTGTCGATGACGCGGAGCTTGTCGATGCCCATCGCGGCGGCGGCGGCGTCCAGGAACGGTTCCGCACCTCGAATGGACACCCCGGTCTCCTCACTGCGCAGGGTGAACGCGGAGAGGGTGTGCGCGACCGCCGGATACATCACGACGGCGTCGACGTCGACCATCGTGCACACCGTGTCGAGGTGCATCGACGCGCGCCGCTGCTCGATCGGCACCACCAGGACCGTGTGCGCGAGCCCGTCCTCGAAGACGCTGCGCGCCAGTGCTTCCGCGCCTGCCGGGGTGGTCCGCTCCCCCACCCCGACCGCGACCACCCCCGGAGCGAGCAGCAGCACGTCACCGCCCTCGACGGGCGCGGTGTGCGACTCGTAGGCGCGGCGCACCCCCAGGAACCGCGGATGGTGTGCGTAGATCAGGTCGGTCAGCGACGCCTCCCGCACCCGGGCGGGGAGGGCGAGCGAGGTGATCGCGACCCGGTCCCCGATCCAGAACGACGAGTCGCGGGTGAACAGCAGGTTCGGCAGCGGCTCGATGACGAAGTCGCCGCCGTGATGCATCCGCCGCACCAGCGACGGCCCGCCCGGACCGATCGGCAACTCGTCGAAGGTCATCCCCGCGGTCAGCACCGTCGCGAGGGTGTCCGGCGCGACGGTCCGCAGGTACCCCGAAAGCTCCTGCGCCAGTGTGTGTCCGAGTCGTCTCGGGTCGACTGCCGCCGCGATGCCCTGGATGCGTGCGGCGCCACTGACGGTCAGCGTCTCGGTCAACACCTCCGAGAGCAGCAACACGTCCACCCCACGCGAGCGCAGCAGGTCGGCGAACGCGTCGTGCTCGTCCTTGGCCCGGTCCACCCATGGCAGCCCGTCAAAGAGAAGCTGGTCGCTGTTGCGCGGTGTCAGCCGTTTGAGCTCGTCTCCCGGCCGGTGAAGCAGCACGGTGCGCAGCCGCCCCACCTCCGAATCGACCCGCGGGGGCTGGCTCTCGTTCATGATCCGACAGTAGTACCGACCGCGGCGGGCCGCGCAGGGCATACCGCGGCAAGCCGCGCAGGGCGTAGCGCGGCGGGGGCTCAGCTGATCAGCCCACGTTCCCTCGCCACCGCGACGGCCGCGGTGCGGCTGTCCACTTCCAGTTTCGAGAAGACGTGCACCAGATGCGATTTCACGGTGGCCTCGGTGACGAACAGGTCCTTGGCGATGGCCCGGTTGGAGAGGCCCCTGGCGACGAGGGCGAGGATCTCCGTCTCCCGACTGCTCAGGTCCACCCGCGGGTCGCGAATCCTCCGGTAGAGCCGTTGTGCCACAGCGGGGTTGAGGACGGTGTCGCCGCGTGCCGCGGACCGGATCGCATCGACGAGCACCTGCGGGTCGCTGTCCTTGAGCAGGTAGCCCGACGCGCCTGCCTCCACGGCCCGCAGGATGTCGGTGTCGGTGTCGTAGGTGGTGAGCACCACGACACGCGGCGGACCCGGTTCCGCGACGATCGCCGCGGTCGCCTGCGCGCCGTCCATGCCCTCGCCGAGCCGCAGGTCCATCAGCACGACGTCGGGTCGCTGCGCGCGGACCAGGTCGAGCGCGTCCTCCCCCGAGGACGCCTCCCCGACGACGTCGAGCCCGTCGTGCGATCCGATCAGGGCACGCAGCCCCGCCCGGACGACCGGGTGGTCGTCGACCAGCACGATTCTCAGGGTCATGATGGCACCGGAAGCGTCGCGGCAAGGGCCGTTCCGTCCCCGACGGCGGACTCGACGACGAGTGATCCGCCGAGCGAGTCGAGTCGTTCCCGCATCGCGCGCAGGCCGAACGAGGTCGGCGCTGGCGCCGCGTCCGGGTCGAACCCGACCCCATCGTCGACGATGTCGAGACGCACCTCGTCGGGGGTGTAGGCGATGGTCACCCGCACCTGCTGTGCCCGGGAGTGCAACCGGACGTTGGCCAGCGCGCTCTGCGCAACGCGCAGCAGCGCGACGTCGTATTCCATCGGCAGTCCTGCCTGTTCTCCGTCGACGACGAGGCCCGCGTCGATTCCGGTGTGGTCGCGCAGTTGGCCGACGAGCCTGCCGAGCGCGGAGGCCAGCGAGGCGTCCTCGAGGGCGGACGGCGTCAGCGCCCCCACCACCCGGCGCGCCTCGGCGAGGTTGTCCTGCGCGGTGTCGGCGATTCGGGCGAGCGCCGCGACCGGATCGGACGCCCGTTCCCCGGCCCTGGCCAGCAGCACGATCGACGAGAATCCCTGGGCGAGGGTGTCGTGGATGTCGCGGGCCAGCCGCTCACGCTCGGCGACCGCCCCGGCTTCCCGCTGCACCAGGGCGAGTTCGTCTTGGGCGCTGAGTAATTCGTGATGGGAGCGGGCGAGTTCGTCGTAGAGTCGGCGGCGCTGCTGCGCGTCTTGGACGAGCTGCTGGTAGACCACCGCCATCCCGGCGGCGGCCGCGGCACCGAAGACCGGCCCGAGGATCGAGGCGACCGTGTTCGAGGTGCCGTGCCACAGCGTCGCGGCGACCGCGACGGCGGTGATCGCGACCGTGGACGCCAGCGCCGCCGCGGTGGACAGCAGGTGGAAGCACAGGAAGAACAGCGGAAACGCCACCCAGACGAAGTTGCCGTCGAGCGCGGAGAGTCCCAGCCAGCCGAGGACGAGGACGCCGAGCCACAGCCGACCATATCCGGGGCGGCCGGTGGCGGCGGACCGCCCCGCGAACCAGACGCCTGCGAGGTACCAGCCGAATAGGAGCGCGGCGAGGGCGACCGCAGCGGCGGGGTTCGCGTCACCGGTCAGGGCGCGGGCCACGCCGACCGCGAGCAGCAGCACGAACAGCACGTGGGCGCCGAGGGTCATCACCCGCAACACCGGCATCGGGCCGCGGTCGTGAGGGAGCTGCATTTCGTCCACGCTAACACCGCCGGCGGCCGTCGACCTGCCGCGGCGCAGTCATTCCAACTTTCGATTGACCACCACACCCAACCGTCGCGCGATGCGAGCGCACCCGTTCCCGGGCGAGGCTGGATGTCATGTTCATCGGTATTCGTGATCTCCGTTTCGCCAAGGGCCGCTTCACTCTGATGAGTGTGGTCCTGTTCCTGATCGCGCTGATGGTGGTGATGCTGTCGGGTCTGACGGCCGGGCTGGGCAACCAGTCGATCGCGGCGGTCCGGGGCATCGGGGCGGACCGGTTCGCGTTCGGGGTGCCCGCGCAGGGCCAAGACCTGTCGTTCTCCGAATCCCGGGTGGACGGCGCCCAGCGGGACGCGCTCGCGGCGCGTGCCGGGGTGGAGGAGGCCGCGCTGATCGGTATCGCACCGGTGCGGTTGACGGTGGACGGGCGGGACGTCGGCGCGAGCGCGTTCGGCGTGGACGGCGCCTCGTTCGCCGCCCCGGTGCCGCTCGCCGCAGGGGAGGTCGCGGTGGACACCGAGCTGGCCGAGGACAACGGCTGGGCGGTCGGGCAGCGGGTCGACGCGGGCGGCCGAACCGTGACGGTTGCCGCTCTCGTCGACGACTCGTTCTACAACCACCAGCCGGTGGTGTGGTTCGACCGCGCGGACTGGCTGGCGCTGCCGACCGCGGCGGGCAGCGACGGCACCGTCGTCGCGCTGCGCACCTCCCCCGGCTTCGACGCCACCGCGGCGGGCGCCGCGACCGGCACCGCGATCACCGACGTGGACGACGCGGTGAACGCCATCGGCGGGTACAGCTCCGAGCGGGGATCACTGCTGTTGATGCAGGGCATGCTGCTGGTGGTCAGCGCACTGGTGGTCGGGGCCTTCTTCACGGTGTGGACCATCCAGCGTGGCCCGGACCTGGCGGTGCTCAAGGCGGTCGGCGCGTCCACCGGATACCTGCTGCGGGATGCGCTCGGGCAGGGGCTGGTGCTGCTGGTGCTCGGCACCGGGCTCGGGACGCTGGCCGCCGTCGGGCTGGGAACGATTGCCGCACAGGCCGTCCCGTTCACCCTCACCGTCGGCGGCGTGCTGCTGCCGTTCGTCGCACTGATCGCCCTCGGCATGCTCGGCGCCGCCGCCGCGGTGACCCGCATCGCCTCGATCGACCCGAGGACCGCGCTCGCCGCGGCCCGCTGACCAGGAAGGACCTTCCCATGAGCATCGAGCTTCGCGACATCGTGCTGACCTACCCCGACGGCGACACCCGGCTGCGCGCCCTCGACGACGTCACCTGCGTCGTCGACCGCGGCGAGTTCGCCGCCGTGACCGGGCCGTCCGGGTCGGGCAAGTCCAGCCTCCTCGCGGTCGCCGGCCTGCTGACCACCCCCGACTCCGGCACCGTCCGCCTCGACGGCGCCGATCTCACCGGACTGAGCCGGGCCCAGCGCACCACGCTGCGGCGCGAGCGACTCGGCTTCGTGTTCCAGCAGTCCAATCTGATGGCCTCGCTGACCGCAACCGAGCAGTTGCTGCTGATGACGCACCTATCCGGCGGCCGGGTCCGGGATCAGCGGGACCGGGCGAGGGATCTGCTCACCACCCTCGGCCTCGGCGGGCACCTCGACCGGCGCCCGCACCAGCTGTCCGGCGGGCAGCGTCAGCGGGTGGCGATCGCCCGCAGCCTGATGAACGATCCGTCGGTGCTGCTGGTGGACGAGCCGACGTCCGCGCTCGACGAGCCGCGCAGCCGGGAGATCGTCGCCCTGCTCGGTTCGGTAGCCAGGGAGCGGAATGTCGCGGTCGTGATGGTCACCCACGACCTCGGACCGCTGGACCTGGTCGACGCCGTCTACGAGATGCACAGCGGGGCACTGACGTTCGACGGATCCACCCGCGTCACCGCCTGAACGACGAACACCCCGCCCCGGCACTGCCGGGGCGGGGTGTCGTTCGTTCGGGCCGGGAATGCTACGACGCGAACATGCCCATCAGGTCGGAGCTGCCACCACCGGTGTTGGGCAGCGGCTCGTCGGTCACGGTGATGGTCGTGGTGCTCTCGGACGGCAGGAAGCCGGGGGCTCCGCTGTACACGGCGCGGATGTCGAACACGCCGACCTCGCCGAACAGGTAGCTCTGCTGGGCGAGACCGTCGTTGACGTTGACCGGGTTGCCGAGCGGCTCCTGCCCACTGAAGTACTGCACGGTGCCCCCGCTCGCCTTCGGCGCCACGTTCGCGCGCATGAAGATGTAGCGACCCGCCTGCGCCTGCGCCGGGATGTCGAGCGTCAGCGTGGTCGCGACGTCGGCGCCGCCGGGCACGCCGACCTGGATGGTCTGGGCGGCGGACGTCGACGCCGCGAATCCGGGGGCGCCGGAGAAGACCGCGGTGATCGTCTTGGCGCCGCTGACGGTGAAGTTCTGCACCAGGCTGGCCTTGCCGTTGGCGTCGACGTCGACGGTGCCGAGCACGGTCATCCCGTTCTTGAACGTCACCGTGCCCGCACCCGGGAAGGGCTCGACCTGCGCCTCAAGCACGACATCGGTGTTGACCAGCGATGTTGCGGGGACGATCACTGTGGTCCGGGTGACCTGGTCGCCCGCCTCGATGGTGACGTTCTGCGCCGCGGAGACCGACTCGAGCGCGAAGCCGGTGCCAAGGAACTTCGCGGTGATGTCGAAGGTGCCCGCGTCATTGTTGGACGGGGTCCACGCGTAGGTCGCGACGCCGTCCGCGGCGAGCATGCCGGTGCCGATCTCGTCGGCGCCCTTGTAGAACTTGACCACGTCGTTGGCGCGACCGCCGGTGACCTTCGCGGTGAGCGTCGACTGGACACCGCCCTTGAGCGCACCGACCGGCTGCAGCGTGGTGGTGGTGGCGTTCTTGGTGACGGTGATCCCGGGACCCTGGGTGGTGTAGGCACCCGATGCCGCGCTTCCACCGTAGGAGACGCCGCTGTTCTGCGCGGCCTCGCGGGTGCAGTTGGCGGTGACGGTGTACTGGAACTCGAACTTCTGCTCGGTGGTCGCGTCCCAGGACCCCTGGACCTTGACGGTGCCCGCGCCGACGGCGGCGACGGGAACCGGGAGGCCGTTGACCTTGACCGAGTCCTGCTTGTAGTTCATGCAGGTCGGGCGGACATCCTCAAGCCAGTTGATCGTGTTGCCCGCCGCGGTGACGGTGGTGGTGGCCGTGACGACCTCACCCTCGGCGGGCGTCGGGTTGCTCAGCGTGCGGGTGAAGCTCGCACCGCCGTCCGTCCACGACACCGTTGCGGGGTCGGCGTTCGCGACCCCCGTTCCCAATGCGACCGCGAATCCGGCGGCCACGCCCAACGCGCTCGCCGCCGCGATCATGCGGCGTCCAGACATCCCCGACATGCCATTCCTTCCGAACCTGAGGGAGGACCGACCAGCCCCCCGAGAAGTGGTGGGTCCCGGCGCCCACCCCCTCGCTGTGGGGTGTCCAGCGCCGAAATCGGGGAGCAGTAGATCACGATTCGGTCACCCGCATCGCCGGTTTCACCGAACTGACTGGACGGGCGTCCTGATCTGCTCCGCGCTGCCCGGTCGGGGCCCTGCGCTGCCGGCGCTATCGCAGGAACTTGCCGAACTGGTTGTTGGCCTGCTGCATCACGAACTCGTAGGGCGGCGCGAACTTCCGTGCCCACCAGTACCCGAACCGGACGTCGGCGGAGGTGTAGACGAGGAACCGCCCGCGCTTGACGCCCCGCACGATGCACGCCCCGACGTGCTCGGGCGTGACCGCCCGCCGCTCGAAGCGGTGCACCGCCTTGCGGACCCGCGGATCGTCCCGGTCCACGCCCGCGATCTCGACCGTCCCCACCAGCGGTGTCCGAACCGCCCCCGGCACGACGAGCGAGACCCCGATCCCGTGCTGCTTCAGGTCGAACCGCAACACCTCCGAGACGCCTCGCAGCCCGAACTTGCTTGCGCTGTAGGCGGCGTGCCACGGCAGGGCCAGCAGCCCGGCCGCCGACGACACGTTCACCAGGTGACCGCCGCGCCCCGCGCGCACCATCGGCGGCACGAAGTTCTCGATGATGTGGATCGGGCCCATCAGGTTGACGTCGACCATCGACTTCCAATGCCGGTGCTCAAGGTTCTCCACGGTCCCCCATGCCGAGATCCCGGCCACGTTCATCACGATGTCGAGCGCGCCATGCTCGCCACCGACCTGCGTCGCCCACGCGGTGACGGCCTCGTAGTCCGCGACGTCGAGGGCCCGCGACTCCGTCACGACGCCGCCGGCGCCGGTGACGAGAGCGACGGTCTCGGCCAGCCCGACCTCGTTGATGTCGGTGAGCAGCAGGTGCGCACCCTCGGCCGCGCACGCCAGGGCGGTCGCCCGACCGATTCCGCTCCCCGCGCCCGTGATCAGGCACTTCTTACCGCCGAGCTCCTTCATCACTGCCCCCAATGCCGGTCCGCACGATCCGCATCGGAGTGTACGTGCGGGCGACCGGCGCAGGGGTCACCCTCGGCGGTTGCTGCCGCCGGTGCGGGGTCCGATCTACAGTCGGGTCCCCATCTCGTCCTGGTACTCGCGGATCGTGCGTTCGATCTCGTCCGCTGCTGCCGCGTCGTCGTGACCGCGGGCGTAGTCGGCGCGCTCCCGCAACGTCCGGATCGCCCTTCGCAACTCGTCGTCCGACATCCTGTGGTCCATGCCGTCAAGTGTGCGCCGGTTCGGACCGTTCGCCAACCGTCCCGATCACGCCGCACGGAGCGTTATCCTGGAGGTGACGTGGGTCACATGGCAGCCCCGGATGGACGGGCGCCCTCTCGCCTTCACCCACCGAAGGAGGATCCGCCATGAGCCTCGACACCCTGTGCGCGGCGTTCCAGGACACGGCAGCCCGCCACCCGGACAAGGTGGCGCTGCGCACCGCCGACGGGTCGGTGACAATCACCTGGAGCCAGTACGCCGGTCGGGTCCGCGCCATCGCCGCCGGGCTCGCGAAACTCGGTGTCCGACACGGGGACACGGTGGGTTTAATGCTGACCAACCGTCCCGAGTTCCACCTCGTCGACACGGCAGCGGTACACGCAGGCGCCACCCCGTTCTCCGTCTACAACACCCTCGCCGCCGAGCAACTGCACCACGTGCTCACCAACGCGGGCTGCCGGATCATGGTGTGCGAGAGCCAGTTCCTGCCGGTGATCCGGGAGGCAGCGCCCGGCACCCCGGTCGAGCGCATCGTGTGCGTCGACGGCACACCGGAGGGCACGATCGGCCTCGCGGACGTCGAGGCGGAACCCGACCCGGACTTTGACTTCGAGACGAGTTGGCGGGCCGTCCGCCCCGACGACCTGATCACGGTCATCTACACCTCCGGCACCACCGGGCCGCCGAAGGGCGTCGAACTCACCCACACGAACGTGATTGCCTTCCGGGATGCGAGCGTCGAACTCGCGCACCCCACCTCCGACGACCGCGGGGTGTCCTATCTCCCGGACGCCCACATCGCGAACCGCAACGTCGCCCATTACTGCGGGATCTTCTTCGCCACCGAGATCACCACCCTCGCAAACCCGAAGCAGGCGGTGACCGCGCTGCCGGAGGTGCGCCCGACGATCTTTCTCGCCGTCCCGCAGGTCTGGTACAAGGTGAAGGCCGGGGTCGAGGCGGCGCTCGACGCGGAGACCAGCGCACCGAAACGGCGGCTGGCCGGCTGGGCGATCGACGTCGGCATCCGCACCGCGCGGATGCGCTCGGCAGGCGTCCCGATCCCGCACCGCCTGGAACTGCAGCACGCGGCGGCCGAGCGGCTCGTGCTCGCCCCGATCCGCCGCAAGCTCGGACTGGACGAGGTGCGCCTCGCGATCACCGCCGCCGCCCCGATGTCGCCCGACGTGCTGGCCTTCATCCTCGGCCTCGGCATCCCGTGCTGCGAGGCATGGGCGATGTCCGAAACCGCCGCGACCGGCACGGCGAACCGGCCCGGTTCGATCCGCATCGGCACGGTCGGCGAACCGATGGCAGGCGTCAACATGAAGCTCGCCGACGACGGCGAGCTGCTCGTCTCGGGTCCGGGCGTGATGCGGGGCTACCGCGGCGAGCCGGAGAAGACCGCGGACGCCCTGGACGCCGACGGCTGGCTGCACACCGGCGACATCGCGACCATCGACACCGACGGCTACGTGACCATCGTCGACCGGAAAAAGGAACTGATCGTCACCACCGGAGGCAAGAACATCTCCCCCGCCGCCATCGAGGACGCCCTGCACGCCGCGAGCCCACTGATCGCGGGGGCCGTCGCGATCGGCGACAACCGCCCCTACGTGACCGCGCTGCTCACCCTCGACACCGAGGTGGCAGCCGCGTTCGCGGCGCGGACCGGCAGCACCGACGAGACCGCCGAGGAACTCGCGGTGAACCCGGACGTGCGGACGGAAGTCGAGCGGGCCGTCGACGCCGCCAACAGCCACCTGTCGCAGGTCGAACAGGTCAAGCGGTTCACCATCCTCCCCGACGTCTGGGAGCCGGGCGGGGACGAGTTCACCCCGACGATGAAGCTGCGCCGCGCCCCGATCACCGCGAAGTACGCGGACCGGATCGACGACCTCTACGCGGGCTGATCCCACACCATCGCGGCGCGAACGGCCCCGGACGCAGCGGATCCCCGCCACCGTGCGCCGGTGACGGGGATCCGGGTGAGTCAGGGAACTAGCTGGAGCCGAACAGCCCGTCCAGGCTTCCGGTGCCGCCGTCACCACCGGGGGTGCCGCCATCGGCCGCCGCCACCTGCACCGACTCCGCGTCGGCCGAGGCGTTGACGGTGCCCGCACCCGAGTACTCCGCCGTGATCACCCGCTGCCCCGCGGTCGCAGGCGTCCACGACAGTTCCGCCGTTCCGGCCGCGTCGACCTGCACCGTCCCGAGCACGGTATCGCCGTCCTTGAAGGTGACCGAGCCGCCCGCGTTGCCGGGGGTGACCTGCGCCGAGACCGTGTTCGCGACCCCGACCTTCGGGTTCGCGCCGACCGCGATCGCGGTGCTGGATGCGGTGTTGCCCGCCGGGGCCTCCGCGACCTCGACCGTCGCGTTCGCCGCGGACCCGGTCACGCCTACCCGGCCGGAGAAGGCCGCGCCGATCGCGTGGCTGCCCGCCGTCGACGGCACCCAGGTGTAGGTGGCCTCACCGTTCGCGGCGACCGGCACCTCGGCGAGGGTGGCGTTGCCGTCCTTGAAGACCACGGTGCCGCCGGCGGCCGCCGGGGTGACCGTCGCCTTCAGCACGGACGGGCGGCCGACCTGAGCGCCGGACACCGCGGCAAGCGCGGTCGACGAGGCGACGTCGGCGTCGGTGACCTGGACGGTCTGCGCCGAGGATTCGGACGCGTCCGCCTTCGCGGTGGCGGGGAACTTGGCGACCAGTGCGTGCGATCCACGGTTGCCGGGGGTCCAGGCGTAGGTCGCGACACCGTTGGTGAGGGTGCCCGCGCCGATCTTGGCTCCGCCGTCGAAGAACTCGACGGTGTCACCGTTCGCGCCGCCGGTGACCGCCGCGGACAGGGTCACCGCCGCGCCGACCTGCGCGCCGGACACCGCGGCGAGCGTCGTGGAGGTGGTGTTCCTCGCGACCGTGAGCGTCGGCCCCTTGCCCTGGTAGACGCCCTCGCCGAGACCGCCCGCGTAGTGCATCGTCGTCATCAGCGGAACGGAGCGATCGCAGTCCGGACCGACCGTGTAGGAGAACTCGAAGGTGTGCGATTTGGGATCGATGTTCGGGTACACCGTCCAGCTGCCGGTGACCTTCGCGAAGTCCGGCCCCTGGCTGTCGAGGGCACGCGGCGTCCCGTCGACCTTCGCCGAGCCCTCGACGTAGGTCAGGCAGGTCGGGTGCACGTCCTTGACCTGGTTGATGATCTCGAGGCTGGTCCACGCCTTGCGTTCGAACCGGGTCGACGTGGTGACCACGTCGCCCTCCTTCGGGGTGCTGTTGCTGATCGTGCGCGTGAAGTGCGAGTTCCCGTCCCACCAGTCCACGCTCACCGGCGCGGCGGCGGCGACGCCCGACCCTGCGACCACCGCGAAGCCCGCGGCAACCGCGAAGGCTCCGACCGCCCCGACCGCGCGACGAGTGTTGTTGTCAGACATGTGTCTCCTCCACGACGGACCGCGCAGGGCGGGTCGCCGTGCTCCAGGGTTCGGTGCGCCAGTTACCTCGGCATGCGGCCTCGCCGGCACAAAGTCGCGAAGGAGTAGACCACATCGATCGATGGTTCAGCGCCGATTCGGGAGGGAAGGTGGACGATTGACCTACACGCGGCGGAGGGTCCCGAGACGCAGACAAGGCGCCGCCGGCAATGCGGGCGACGCCTTGTCTGTCCTACTGGTGGAGCTGAGGGGAATCGAACCCCTGACCTCTTCGATGCGAACGAAGCGCGCTACCAACTGCGCCACAGCCCCAGTCCTTGCCCTCCGAAGGAGTGCCCGGCAACTCTAACAGGCTCCTCGAGCAACCATGAAATCAGCTGGTCAACACCCGTTTCGGGGACTACTGGCCGACCACGCGACGGACCTCACCCGGATCGTCGTCCTCGTCGAAGTACGGGTCGTGCCGGTCGAGGTGGTCAAAGACCGGATCCTCGTCGTCGACCTCGAGCACGACGGCACCGGGACGCCGCAGGCGCGAGGGCACCAGGCGGAGCTCCTCGTCGTCGTGCGACTCCACCCCGAGCCGGGACCGGCCGAGCCGGGCCATCCGGCGGCGCCGGATCTCCTGCTCGATCTGCACCTGACGACGCAGGTACGCCAGGTATCCGACGGTGCCGAGCAGCGCTGCCGCGCACGCCCACCACAGTGTCGAGGAGACGATCAGGGCCAGCGCACCCGCCATGATCGCGGCGAGCACCAACCCGAGGACCGCCCGCTGCCGGAAGGCGTACCGCGCGGCGCGGGCAATCGCGTCGGCCTCGGGGTCGAAGCCGCCGCGGCCGCGCCGGTAGGGGGTGCCGCCGCGCTCGTCGTAGCGCGGCACGGCACGGTCGATGTCGTCGTCGTACTCGGCATCCAGGTCGGGGTCGTCGTAGTCGAGATCGTGGGGGTCCACGTCCGCTCGAGCGTGCGCTTCCATCCAGTCCTCCGCGTGCAGGGGGCGATTGGGGTCTGGGCGCCAGTTGGGGTCGCTGCGGTGCCCGGTCGCCGGGCCGCGCCGATTCTGGCGGGCGTGCAGGTCGCGGTCGAGCACCCGGGTGGCGAGCGCCGCGTCCGTTGTCTGACGAATTCGCGGCCTGCGCTTGGCCTGCATCGGAAGCAGCACGAACAGCCACATCGCCACCAGCGCAATGACCACGAGCGAGTTCGGCATGTCGGGCGACCTCCCTCCCTGTCGGCTGCCAGCACAGCTGTCACCTGCATATTCGACCCGGTTGGTCCACTCAGGCTAGTTGCGTCGGCGCACTGTTCCCCGCAGACGCGCCGACTCAGCTTTCCCACATGCCACATTAGTCACTACTGCCGCATCCGCGCATCCCGGGTAGCCAATCGGTAGCCAGCACGGTCGTCAGCCCCACGAGGCGCGCCCGGCGCGCACCAGCCGATCCGCTGCCGTCGCCTCCAACTCCTCGATCGTCATCGCCACCAACAGATGGTCCCGCCACTGCCCGTCGACATCCAGGTACCGCTCAAGCAGGCCCTCCTCCCGGAACCCGACGTTGCGCAGCACCGCCCGACTCGGCAGGTTCTCCGGGCGCACCGTCGCCTCGATCCGGTGCAACCCGACCGGACCGAACCCGTGGTCGAGACCCAACGCGAGCGCCGCGGTGGCGACGCCACGGCCGCCATCCTCCTTCGACACCCAATATCCGATCCACGCGGACCGCAACGCTCCGCCGACCACGTTGCCGATCGTCAGTTGCCCGCAGAACCGGCCGTCGAGCTCGATGACCATCGGCAGCATCCGGCCCTTGCGGGCCTCCGAGCGCAGCGACGAACACAGCGCAGGCCAGTTCCCGATGTGGTGCCGCGCATCCCACGGACCCTCACCGGTCGGCTCCCACGGCCGCAGATGGTCCTCGTCCCGGATCCGCAACCGACTCCAGGTCGCCGCGTCGCGCAGCCGGATCGGTCGTAGGGTCACCCGACCCGCGGGCACCACCAGCGGGCCGAGCCGGGCAGGCCAGCCGGGGTGCGGAGAATAGCGGCGCAGGGCCGTCGACACCCGGTCAGCCCCGCTGTGCAAGAAAGGCGACGTCCACCCGGTCACCGGTCCGCAGGTCGGTCACCTCCGCGTCGACCAGCACCAGACAGTTCGCCTCGGCGAGGGTGGCGAGCAGGTGCGAGGACGCCGCGGGCGCGCCACCGAGCGCCTGCACCAGGTACTCGCCGGTCGATTCGTCGCGCATCAACTGTCCCCGCAGATAGCCCTTCCGGTCGGCGACCGAAGTGATCGGCGCGACGGTGCGGGCGGTGACGACCCGCCGCATCGACTGCCTGCGGCCCAACGCGATCCGGATCAGCGGCCGCACCATCACCTCGAACACCACCAGGGCGCTGACCGGATTGGACGGCAACAGGAACGTGGGGACCTCGTCGCGGCCGAGCTGACCGAAGCCCTGCACCGACCCCGGGTGCATCGCGACCCGCTCCACCTCGAGGTCGCCGAGCTCCCGCAACGCGTCCCGCACCTGGTCCGAGGCGCCGCCGCCGACGGCCCCGGCGATCACCACGATCTCCGAGCGGATCAACTGCCCCTCGACGACCTCCCGCAGGCGACGCATGTCGGTGCCCGCGATCCCGACCCGGTTCACGTCCGCGCCCGCATCACGGGCGGCGGCGGCGAGCGCGTACGAGTTCACGTCGTACACCTGCCCCGGACCGGGAGTGCGGTCCACGTCGACGAGTTCGCCGCCGACGCTGATCACCGACAGCCGCGGCCTCGGATGCACGAGCACCTTGTCGCGTCCGACCGCGGCGAGCAGACCGACCTGGGCCGCGCCGATGATGGTGCCCGCCCGAACCGCGACATCGCCGGGCTGAACGTCGTCGCCGACCCGCCGGACGTAGTCGCCGGACCGGACCGGGCGCAGCACCCGGACCCGGTTCTGGCCGCCGTCGGTGCGGTCGAGCGGAAGAACCGCGTCGGCGAGGGTCGGCATCGGGGCGCCGGTGTCGACACGCACCGCCTGCCGCGGCTGCAGCCGGGTGGGCTGGCGGGACCCCGCGGTCACCTCACCGACGACGGGCAGGACGATGTTGACCGGCTCACCGCTCTCGCTGAGTTGACCGGAGTCCGCGGCGGAGACGTCGACGCTGCGCACCGCGTAGCCGTCGATCGCCGCCTGGTCGAATCCCGGCAGCGGACGCTCGGCGACCACTTCCTCGGCGCACAGCAGTCCCTGCGACTCCGAGATCGCGACCCGCACCGGTCGTGGCGCGACGGCGGCGGCGGTGACCCTGGCCTGCTGCTCCTCAACCGAGCGCATGTAGACGCTGCCTCCCGACCCCACTACCGCTCCGTCTGCTGCAGTCTCTCGACGAGCCACTCACGCAGCGACGGACCGTACTCTTCGCTGTCGAGCGCAAAGTCAACCGCAGCGCGGAGGTAGCCTCCGGGATTTCCGAGGTCGTGTCGTCCCCCGCGGTGGACCACCACATGCACCGGGTGCCCCTCCTCGATCAGCAGCGCGATCGCGTCGGTGAGCTGCAGTTCCCCGCCCTGGCCCGGCGTGATGCGGCGCAGGGCGTCGAAGATCGCCCGGTCCAGCAGGTAGCGGCCCGCCGCGGCAAAGGTGGACGGCGCGTCCTCCCGCTTCGGCTTCTCGACCATCCCGACGACCTTCAGTACATCGGGGTTCGTCGCGTCCGGAACCTCCTGGACGTCGAACACCCCGTAAGCGCTGACCTGATCCTTCGGCACGTCGATCGCGCACAGCACGCTGCCGCCGCGCTTGGCCCGGACCCGGGCCATCGTCTCGAGGACGCCGCGCGGCATCACCAGATCGTCGGGCAGCAGCACCGCGATCGCGTCCTCGTCCTCGTCGAGGACGGACTCCGCGCAGGAGACCGCGTGACCGAGTCCGAGCGGCTCGTCCTGCACGACCGACTCGACCTTCAGCAGGCCCTGCGCCTTGCGGACCTTCTCGAGCAGGTGCGACTTGCCACTGGCCTCGAGCTTGGTCTCCAGGACGAGATCCTCGACGAAGTGCGCGACGACGCCGTCCTTGCCCTCCGAGGTCACGATGACCAGCCGGTTGGCACCCGAATCGGCGGCCTCGCCCGCGACCAGCTCGATGCCCGGTGTGTCGACGACCGGCAGCAGTTCCTTCGGCACCGTCTTGGTCGCGGGCAGGAACCGGGTGCCCAGCCCCGCCGCCGGGACCACCGCGGTGCGGAAGGCCCTGTTCATGTTGGTGCCGCTGTCTGTCATGGCCACACCCTATCCGTGTCGGCCGCGCGCCCGGGATCCTAGGGTTGCCGGTATGAACGAGTCCGACCTCGGCCCAACCCCGCCGGCGACCAAGGATGCGTGGCGCACCGAGATCCTGACGCGCCGTCGCGACGTGGACGCGGACACCAAGGCCGCCGAGGACGCCGCACTCGCGGCGGCCGCTGCCCGCATCGGCACCGAGCTCGGCCCCGACGCGACGGTGTGCGCCTACGTCCCGGTCGGCAGGGAACCCGGGTCGGTTGCCGTGCTCGACGCCCTCGCCGCCCGCGTCCGCCGGGTCCTGCTGCCGGTGGCGCACGCGCCGGGACCGCTCTGGTGGGCCCCCTATCGCGGCGAGGGCGCGCTGGTCCCTGCCCCGTTCGGGCTGCGGGAACCCGCGCCGCCGCACCTGCCGCCGGAGACGGTCGCCGCGGCGGCCCTGCTGCTGATCCCCGCGCTCGCGGTGGACCGTCGGGGTGTCCGCCTCGGCCGCGGCGCCGGCTTCTATGACCGCACCCTCGTGTTCGCCGCCGGGCGCGGCGAGCATGCGGTGCCCCGGTTGATTGCGGTGGTCCGCGACGCCGAGGTGGTCGACGAACTGCCCGAGGACCCCCACGACGTGCGGATGCGAGAGGTCCTGACCCCGGTCGGCGGCCTGCGCGTGCTCGGCGGGGCGGAATAGGCCGACGATTACCGGCGTTGGCACTCGGGACGGTAAAGTGCCAGTGCCCGCGGTATCACCTGCCGGGGCTCGAGTATCCGCGCGGAGGAACCTGCAGTGCCCACTTACTCCTATGCCTGCACCGAATGCGACAACCGCTTCGACATCGTGCAGTCGTTCACCGACGACTCGCTGACCGTCTGCACCGAGTGCAACGGCAAGCTGCGCAAGCTGTTCAACTCCGTCGGCATCGTGTTCAAGGGCAGCGGCTTCTACCGGACCGACAGCCGTGGCGGCGCGAGCACCGCGAGCGAACCGGCGAAGGCGAGCACCCCGTCGTCGGATTCGTCGTCGACCTCCGGTTCGGCCACCCCCGCGCCCGCCACCAGCTGATCCCCTTTCTCCACAGGCCCCGAATCCATCCACAGGGTGGATCCGGAGGCGGGGTGTGCCCGCCCGGTCGCCCTAGCGTTGGGGCATGGTCCGCGATGCCCGGCGCCGCCCCGGCGCCCTGTCCCCCACCCCGGTCGACCGACTGCTGCGGCTGACCCGCCCCGATTGGACGCGGACCGCCCTGCCCCGCCGGATCGCGGCGGGGATCCTCGCCGCCCTCGCCCTCGTCCTGGCGATCCGGGGCGAGCAGACCGACCGGGTGTCGATCGTCGCCACGGCACGGGACCTGGGGCCCGGCACCGTCCTCACCGCCGCCGATCTCCGGTTGCTCGACGTCCCCGACCCCGTTCCCGATGGTTCTCTGCGCAGCCTCGACGCCGCCGTCGGTCACACCCTTGCCGGCCCGGCCCGGGCCGGGGAACCGCTCACCGACGTCCGAATCCTCGGCTCCCGACTCGCCGAGGCCGCAGCGGGACCGGACGCGCGGATCGTCCCGGTCCGGATCGAGGACGCGGAGGTGGCCGGGCTGGTGCGGGTCGGTGACCGCGTCGACATCCTGGCCGTCGACGCGGAGGGGGCTGCCGCGCCGCGGGTCCTCGCATCGGCCGCGACCGTGGTCCTCGTCGGGGAGAAGGACGACGGACGCGCCGCGCGGGCACCGGTGGTGCTTGCCGCACTGCCCGAGGCCACCGCAACCACCGTCGCCGCCGCGTCGCTCACCGGCGCGCTGACCGTCACGTTCCACTGACCGGCCCGTCCACCGACTGGCGGGTCCACTGCCCCGCGCGCGGAGGTTGCCCCACCCGCGGCACTGCCCCTAGCATTTTCACCACCCGGTCCGTTGTCGAATCCGTCGTGAAACGAGGACAGGTCATGCTCAAGGGCTTCAAGGATTTCCTGCTCAAAGGCAACGTGCTCGATCTCGCGGTCGCGGTGGTCATCGGCGCCGCCTTCACCGCCATCGTCACCGCGTTCACCACGTACGTCATCAATCCGATCATCGCCACCCTCGGCGGCAGCAACGAGCTGGGCTTCGGCTTCCAGCTCACCGACAGCCCCGAGACGTTCGTCAACATCGGCGCGGTCATCACCGCCGCGATCAACTTCGTGATCATCGCCGCGGTCGTCTACTTCGTCCTCATCGTTCCGTACAACCATGCCAAGGAACGGTTCATGACCGAGGACGAAAAGCAGGCCACGGACATCGAACTGCTCACCGAGATCCGCGACCTGCTCGCCGATCGCTCCACCGAACGCACCTGAGGCCGGCGCGTCAGGAGGGGGCGATCGGGCCGACAGCGGCCGTGCGGGGGAGGCGCCGACCACGTCGAGGTCCGGTATGACTCGTCCGACACTCCGCGCGGATCCGTGCCGTCCGGCGGCCGTCGGTGGTGCGGGGACCGGTGGGTGCGACCCGTCGGCTCACGCGCCGAGCGGGGACGCGAAAAACACTGGTGAACGCGTGCGCCTCACCGTTGCACACGATCAACCGGCGGCACCAGTGCGCGCCGCGGACCGCGTGCGACCGGCGTTGTTCGAGCCGAGACACGCCGCCGTCTCGTTTGCGGTGAGGTAGCGATCTCCTTAGCATTCGGAAGGTCCGGGCCCCCGTACCAAGCGAAACGAGGACAAGGCATGCTCAAAGGCTTCAAGGACTTCCTGCTCAAAGGCAACGTGCTCGACCTCGCGGTCGCGGTCGTGGTCGGCGCGGCATTCACCGCCATCGTCACCGCCTTCACCGACAACATCGTCAATCCGCTCGTCGCGTCCGTCGGCAGCGCCGAGCTGGGATTCGGTTTCCAGATCACCAGCAACCCGGAAACCTTCGTCAACATCGGGGCGGTGATCAGCGCCGCGATCAACTTCGTGATCATCGCCGCGGTGGTCTACTTCATCCTGATCGTGCCGTACACCCACGCCAAGTCGCGGTTCGTCACCGCGGAGGAGGCGCTGGAGGCCACCGAGGTGGACCTGCTCACCGAGATCCGGGACCTGCTCGCCGAGCGTCCCGTGGAACGCTCGATCGACTGACCCGCAGCGCGCACCAGTGTGGCCCGCACCGTTTTCGGTGCGGGCCACACTGTTCGGTACCGATGTCCAGGCTCAGCCGTGGTGCGGGGGCACCTGCCTGCGGAGCCACTCGTCGGATGAGCCCTCGCTCGCACCGGCCGTTCCGTCGGACTCGCCGCGTTCGTCGCGGGTGGTGTCGGGAAGCACGTCGCCGAAGATGCGCGCCAGCCGGGCCCGCACGTTCGGGTCTCGGCCGGGATGCGCGCCGGGCGCGGAGTCGGTGATCGTCACTCCTCGATGCGGGAGAGCTCGCCGATGACGGCGCTGGCGAGCGGGGTCAGGGTGGCCATCCCGTCGCGCACCGCGGCGCGGGACGAGGCCAGGTTCGCCACCAGGGTACTGCCCGACACCCCGACGACGCCGCGGGAGAGGCCCGCGTCCAACGCGCCGGCAGCGAGGCCGGAGGAGCGCAGCGCCTCGCTGATGCCGGGGATCTCCCGGTCCAGGACGGCGGTCGTTGCGTCCGGCGTCACGTCCCGCGGCGACACCCCGGTGCCGCCGACGGAGATCACCAGGTCGACCCCGCCGATCACGGCCGTGTTGAGGGCGTTGCGGATCTCGACCTCGTCCGCGGCGACCGCGACGACGGCGTCGACAAAGAACCCGGCCTCGGAGAGCAACTCGGTGACCAGCGGTCCCGTGGAGTCCACTCCGTCACCGTGAGCGGTTCGGTCGTCGACGATCACCACGAGTGCGCGGCCAGCCAGCGGAGCTTCGATGTCCATGACTCCTACGGTAGTGGTAGCACCGCGGACCGGCGCCGGGGAGCCGCCGATCCACTGCCATCCGGTCGCCATCAGCGGCCGCCCTGGGTCGGCGCGACACCCAGCGTGACGTCGATGGTCTTCGGATTCGCACCATTCGGGTCGGTGTAGGTGATCTTCACCTCGTCGCCGGGGGCATGCGAGCGGATCGCGGCGATCAGGGCGTCACCGCTGTCGATCACCCGGTCGTCGACGCGGGTGATCACCACGCCGCGGGGCATGCCAGCCTTGTCGGCGGGCCCACCGGGGGTGACGTCCTGGACCGCGGCACCGTTGGTGACATCCCGCGAGGACACCGACACCCCGATGATCGCCTGGGTTGCCTTACCGGTGTTCACCAGCTCGTCGGCGACCCGCCGGGCCTGGTCGACGGGGATCGCGAAGCCGAGGCCGATCGAGCCGCCCTGCTGACCGGCCCCCGCCTCGCCGCCGAGGGTCGCGATCGCGGTGTTGATGCCGATCAGCTTGCCCTCCATGTTCACCAGCGCGCCGCCGGAGTTTCCGGGGTTGATCGCGGCGTCGGTCTGGATGGCGTCGATCACGGTGTTCTGGTTGCCCGCCTCACCGCTCGTGGAGACCGGGCGATTGAGGGCCGACACGATGCCGCTGGTGACGGTGCCTGCCAGTCCGAGGGGCGAGCCGATCGCGACGACCGACTGCCCGACCTGAAGGTCCGCGGACGTGCCCAGCTCGATCGGGGTGAGGTCGGTGCGGTCCTCGACCTTGATCACCGCCAGGTCCGACATCGGGTCGGCCCCGATCAGCTTCGCGGACGCCGTCGACCCGTCCGAGAACGCGACCGTGAGCTTGCCGTTCGCTCCGGCACCGGTGGCGACGTGATTGTTGGTGAGGATCAGTCCGTCGGAGGACAGGACGATGCCCGAACCCTCCCCCTCCGCCTGCGCACCCTCGACCTGGATTTGCACGACCGACGGCAGCACCTTCTGCGCCACCGCCTGGACGGATCCGGCTGGCGCGTTCGCGGTCTGGGTGGCATTCGTGCGGGGCGCGTCGAGCGCGCTGGTCACCGGGCCGGAGCCGCCGCCCTGCGACCACGCCCCGACGGCACCGCCGACGCCGCCGCTGACGAGGGCCAACGCGACCGCCCCCGCAACGAGTGCGGTGCGGCCCTTCTTGAGCTTCGACTCGGCCTGCCGGGGATCCCACCCCGCCGGGGTTGCACCCGCGCCCGGCGGGGGTCCCGGCTGATAGGAACCGTAGGCCGACTGCCCGTATCCGGGCTGCTGGTAGTGCTGGGCCGCCGACGGGTACTGCGCGGTCGGGTGGGTTCCCGCCTGACCCGCGGACGGGTACTGCGCTGTCGGCGTCTGCGCGGTCGGATACTGCGCGGTCGGGTGGTCACCGGTGGGGTATCCGGGGGGCGCGTCGCCTGCAGCCGGGTCGTTGGTGGACCCGTGCTGCGCCCAGGGCGAGCCCTGCTGCCCGGAGTCGTGCCGGTCGCTGCGGTCCCTGCCCGTGTGATCCTCGGTCATCTCGTCTGATCCTTCTCCCCGCGCACCGGTCGGTGCGACTGCGATTCGATCTCGTTGACCCCAGCCTGTCCTGTCGGTCTTAGAGGGACCTGAGACCGCCCCTTCAGTTTGCCGAGATCTTGCTCCCCGGGTGGCGGCCGCCTGCGCCCGCGGGTGCCTCGCCGGGCAGCACGATCGTGAGCAGCGCGCCGCCCCGGTCGGACCGGCCCGCCTCGACGGTACCGCCGTGCTTGACGACCACCTGACGGACGATCGCCAGCCCCAGCCCCGAGCCGGGCATGGACCGTGCCTCGGTGGACCGGTAGAACCGCTCGAACACCAGTTGCCGGTCCTCGTCCGGGATTCCGGGGCCCGCATCATCGACCGTCAACGCGAGGTGCCCGCCGTCGAGTTGCCGCATCCGCACCCGGACCTCGGCCGCGGTCGGGCTCCACTTGGCGGCGTTGTCGAGCACGTTCAGGACCGCGCGGGACAGCCCGGCACCGTCGCCGTACACGAACCAGGGCACCGTCTCCGCGTGGAAATCGACCTCGTTCCGCCTGCGACGAACCCGCTCGAGAGCCCGTTCCACCGTGTCCGCCAGGTCGATTCGCTCGTGCACCGTCTCCGGCGCGTCCTCCCGCGCCAGGTCGACGAGATCGCCGACCAGCGTGGACAGTTCCTCGATCTGGGCCATCACATCGGCGCGCAGCTCCGCCATGTCCTGGTCCGGGATCCGCGGCGCCCCGGGCCTTCCCGCCGCGATCAACAGCTCCATGTTGGTCCGGAGGGAGGTCAGCGGGGTCCGCAGTTCGTGGCCCGCGTCGGCGACGAGCCTGCTCTGCCGGTCACGGGACTCGGCGAGGGCCCGGAGCATGGTGTTGAACGAGATCGTCAGCCGGGCCAGTTCGTCGTTCCCGGTGACCGGAATCGGTGTCAGCTCGTCGGTGCGGGCGATCTGCTCGGTGGCAGCGGTCAGCCGCGCCACCGGACGTAACCCGGTGCGCCCCACCGCCATGCCCGCGAGCGCCGCGAGTCCGACACCGCATCCACCGACGATGAACAGCACCCAGGCGAGCCGTTCGAGCACCTCCCCGGTCGGGGCGAGCCGCTGCGCGATCACCAGGGTTGACCCGAGGTTCGTGCGCTGCGCGTACACCCGCTGACCGGCGAAGGTCCGCAGCGTCGAGTCGTGTTCGCCTCGCGCAACGGACATCTCGGCCTCGCCGATCGGCGTGTTCGACCCCGGCGGCATGTACACCTTGAGGTCCGGGAAGACCAACGCGACGCTGATGTCGTTGGAGTACACCGTCGCGAGCGAGATCATCCGGACGTCGAGCGCGTCGAAGTTGTTCGCGATCAACGTCGCCGACCTGCTGCGCAACTGGGAGTCGACGTCGTTGTAGAGGGCACGGGACACGACGGCATAGGCGGCGATCGCCATCACCGCAACCGCGATCGCGACCACCGACGCCGCCAGCAGCGCAACCCGCCACCGCAGCGACACCGACCTGGTCAGCGGCATGGGCGGACGCATCTCGGGAATGTCGTGCGGGGAAGACGGATTGGCGGCCGATCGGCCAAACGGGGCAACCATCACGGCGGAGTCTCCCGCAGCACGTATCCGACTCCGCGCACCGTGTGAATCAACCGCGGTTCACCGTCCGCCTCCGTCTTGCGACGCAGGTAGCCGACGTAGACCTCCAACGCGTTCCCCGACGTCGGGAAGTCGTACCCCCATACCTCCTCCAGGATCCGGCTCCGGGAGAGCACCCGACGCGGATTCGCCATCAGCATCTCCAGCAGCGAAAACTCGGTGCGGGTCAGGCTGATCGACCGGCCGCCGCGGGTGACCTCCCTGGTGACCGGGTCCAGGGTGAGATCCTCGAACGTCAGCGCCTCCGAGTCCTCCCCCACATCCGGCACGGCCCGGCGCAGCAGCGCCCGCAGGCGCGCGAGCAGTTCCTCGAGCGCGAAGGGTTTCGGCAGGTAGTCGTCGGCGCCCGCGTCCAGGCCTGCGACCCGCTCGGACACCGAATCCCGCGCGGTGAGCACCAGGATCGGCAGGTCGTCCCCGGCGCTGCGCAGCCGCCGGCACACCTCCAGCCCGTCCAGCCGCGGCATCATCACGTCGAGGACCACCGCGTCGGGCCGCTCGGCGGTGACCTGCTCCAACGCGTTGAGACCGTCGACCGCGAGGTCGACGGTATATCCGTTGAACGTCAGGGATCGGCGGAGGGAGTCCCGCACGGCTCGGTCGTCGTCGACCACCAGGATGCGCATGATCATAGTTTCTACCCGGCAACTGAGATCGCGCTGAGAGGCGGCTGAGCCGTGTCGCTCAACCCGGCCGGAGTCAGCCGTCCACGTGTCGCGGGCCGGGGAGGTTCCACCCCCGCCACAGCGCCACCAGGCGCAGCAGCGACGCGGACACGGTGCCAACCACCAGGCCGGTGGCTGGCGCCGAGCCCAGTGCCGCGCACCCGACGACGACCGTCGAGCCGACCAGCGCGGGGATCGCGTAGAGGTCGCGGTGCAGCAGCAGCGGCATCTCGTTGACGAGGATGTCCCGCAGGACGCCGCCGCCGATCGCGGTGGTGGCACCGATCAGCATCGCGGCCTGACTGCTGGCCCCCGCGTCGAGTGCGATTGCCGCGCCGCTGCTGGCGAACAGGCCCATCCCAACCGCGTCCAGGACCAGGATCCCGCGGCGCAACCGCTGCGCCGCCGCATGCGCGAAGAACACCAGCACCGACGTGAGCAGCGCGGTCACGAAGTACTTCCAGGTGTTCAGCGAGGCAGGCGGCGTGATCCCGAGCAGCACGTCCCGCAGCACACCGCCGCCGATCGCGGTGAACACCCCGATCAGGCACACCCCGAAGAAGTCGAGGCGCTTGGCGACCCCGACCAGGGCACCGGATGCCGCGAAGGCGACCACACCGACCAGTTCGACCACCGTCAGCAGCACGGATCGATCCTGCCCGGCGACGATGCCGATTCGAGGTCAGTCGCGACGCGTGTCGGCGGCGAAGGCGGCCGCCCGCGCCATCTGCACCGGCCGCTTGCGCAGGAACACCCACACGACGCCGAGCACCAGGAACCAGACCGGGGTGACCAGCAGCGCCTGCAGGGTGTCCGACTTTTGGGTGAACGCCCACACCAGGAACGCGAAGAAGGCGAGCACCACGTAGCACATCGGAACGCCGCCGGGCATCTTGAACGCGGACTGCTCGTGCAGGTCGGGTCGGCGTCGCCGGTAGACGATGTAGCTGATCAGGATCATCGACCACACGAACATGAAGCACAGCGACGAGATGGTGGTGACGATGGTGAAGGCCTCGATGATCGAGTCACCGACCGCGACCATCACCACACCGGACAGCAGGAAGACACCGGATAGGTACAGGGCGTTGGCGGGCACCCGCCGCCGGGTGAGCCGCGCGAAGGCGGACGGGGCGTCGCCGTCCCTGGCGAGGCCGTAGACCATCCGGGATGTGGAGTAGATGCCGGAGTTCGCCGACGATGCCGCCGAGGTGAGCACCACGAAGTTGACGACGGACGCGGCGATGCCGAGCCCGGCGAGCGCGAACATCGCGACGAACGGGCTGCGGTCGGCGCTGATCTCCCGCCACGGGGTGACCGAGATGATCACCGCGAGCGCGACGACGTAGAACAGCATCACCCGCACCGGGATCGCGTTGATCGCCCGCGGCAGGTTCTTCTCGGGGTCCTTCGTCTCCGCGGCGGCGGTGCCGACCAGCTCGATGCCGACGAACGCGAAGGTCGCGATCTGGAAGCCCGCAACGAAGCCCATCGGCCCGGTCGGGAAGAAGCCGCCGTCGTTCCACAGGTTCGCGAAGGACGATTCGGCACCGTTCGGCGCGACGAAGTGGGTGAACACCATCGCCAGCCCGACAACGATCAACGCGACGATCGCGACGATCTTGATGAGCGCGAACCAGAATTCGGTCTCACCGAACGCCTTGACGGTCGGCAGGTTGAGGCCGATCAGCAGCGCGACGGAGGCGAGTGCGGGGATCCACAGCGGAAGCGAGCCCCACCAGTAGGAGACGTAGCCCGCGATCGCGATCACGTCGGCGATGCCGGTGACGATCCAGCAGAACCAGTAGGTCCACCCGGTGAAGAAGCCCGCCCACGGCCCGAGGAGGTCACCCGCGAAGTCGGCGAACGAGCGATAGCCGGTGTTCGACAGCAGCAGCTCGCCCATCGCCCGCATCACGAAGAACAGCATCGTGCCGATGATCATGTAGACGAACAGCACGGACGGCCCGGCCAGGGAAATGGTCTTGCCGGACCCCATGAACAGGCCGGTGCCGATCGCGCCGCCGATCGCCATGAGCTGGATGTGCCGGTTCGACAGCTGCCGGGACAGACCGGGTTCGCGGTCCGCTCCCGCATCGATCTGGATGTCTTCGGACACGGGTACTCCTCGCCCACGACGGGGCCGTGCATGACCGCCTCGACAAGCCGTCGAGACGCACCACGGCACGCCGTGAATGGAACTCCGCACGGCAATGCCGTGACTGGACTGTGACGCCGGGCGGCGTCGACCCGACCGCGTCGAGCGACGTCAGGCGCTGAATATCGTAGCGAACGCGCCGCGGACGCTGCGGGACCCACACCGGTCGTCCGGCCCTGCGCGGCCGCGGGGTCTCGCGGGCGGCGCTCATCGGCGGGGCGCGGCGTCGAGCTCGCCGCGGAATCTGTTCCCCGATGCCGGTCCGGTACGATTGCGTCATCGTGACGCTGCGGACTTCTCGTCCGCGCGGTCATCTGCGGAAGTTCGAGCCAGCGCGCGTGCTGCGCGAACCGGCTCATCGCGGGGAAACTGCCAGGCGTGCGCAGGTCCAGCTGGTAACACTCGAGAGGGAAGCAATGGCAGTCAAGAGGGGCCCGTCCAAGAAGTCCCGCGGCGCGGACACCGGCCGCAAGCCCAAGAAGAACCCGCTGTTCGCGGCCAAGATCGAGCACGTCGACTACAAGGATGTGAACCTGCTCCGCACGTTCATCTCCGACCGCGGCAAGATCCGCAGCCGCCGCGTCACCGGCCTCACCCCGCAGCAGCAGCGTCAGGTTGCCGTCGCGGTGAAGAACGCCCGCGAGATGGCACTGCTGCCGTTCACCAGCCGGTAGTCCAGCATCCGACAAGGCCGCGTCGTCCACCCGGACGACGCGGCCTTGTCATGTCCGGCGTCAGCTGGCGACGACGCCGACCATCGCGGGCGCCATCACATCCCGCAGCCGCTCCCACGGCACCGTCACCTGGACGAGCCCGATCGCGTGCGGACCGACCTGGTAGTCGGTGAAGTGGATCTCCATTCCCGCCGGGGTTGCGAGCCAGTTCGCGAAGTTCTGCCGGGTCGGCTCGATGCCGCTGCGCTCGAAGTCGGCGCCCGCCGCCGTCGCGGGGAGCAGACGCGCCGACTCCTCCGACAGCCGATTCAGGCCGGCCTGCAGATCCGGGAACAGGGTGGTGAGGGTGATCGGCTGCGCATTGTCCGCGTCGATCACCACGGTCGCGACCACCGGCGTCGGGTGCGCGCCCGGCGGGTCGGCGTTCCACGACGTCACCAGCAGGCCGCTGAGAACCCGGGAACCGATGTGCGCGACGCCCGACTCGGGGCGGGACTCCAGCGTGAACCGCTCGCCAGCCGACCCGTCGATCTGGTCCTGCAGTGCCGCGCGGATCGACTCGTTGAATTCCGCGGCGACCTCGGGGTCGCCCCCCTCGACCTGCGGCACGGTGACGTCGTAGCGGACGCGGCCGGTGTCGCCGGTGACCTGCGCGGTGGTGGCGAGGTACTCCGGCGGCTGCTCCACCGGTGTCGCGGGCGGGGGTCCCGCCGGTGCGGCAGGCGCCGCCTCCGCCGAGGACCCGCTGGCGGCGGCGGTGGTCGCCGTCCCGTCCGTGCTGTCGCCGCACGCCGCGAGGGTGAGCACCGCGGCCACGGTCACCGGCATCACGAGGACCCGAGAGATCGACATTCGTCCATCTTCACCACCGGCCCGCTCCCGGACAAGCGTGACGCGCGGCATCGTTAGATCGGCTACCGACTAGACTTCCCGGGGTTCGTTGACGAGGAGGTCGGGTGTCCGGAGTGTTCGCGGGCTTCACCGTCATCTTCGTCGTCATAGCGATCGGCTACCTCCTCGGCCGCTTCCGGGTGCTCGGCGAGCATGGCGAGTTCGTCCTCAGCAGGCTGGTGTTCTTCGTCGCCACCCCGGCGCTGCTGTTCGACTCGCTCGCGCAGGCCGACCTGTCGGTGATCTTCTCGCCGACCCTGGCCGTCGCCGCCGCCACCGCGTTCGCCCTCGGCATCGCCTACTTCGTCCTCACCCGGACGGTGATGCGCCGCCCGATCCCGGAGGCGACGATCGGGGCCCTCGCCTCGTCGTACGTGAACTCGGCGAATCTCGGCATCCCGATCGCGGTGTTCGTGCTCGGTGACGCCTCGTTCGTCGCCCCGCTGCTGCTGTTCCAGATCGTGGTCTACTCCCCGATCGCGCTGACCATGCTGGACCTGACGACCGGGCGCAGGAGCAGTTCCTGGGTGCAGACCGTGACCACCCCGTTCAAGAACCCGATCGTGCTGGCCGGGGTCGCCGGGCTCGCGGTCTCGGTCGCCGGATGGACGCCGCCCGCCGCGATCACCGAACCGTTCCGCATCGTCGGCGGTGCGTCGGTGCCGGGCGCGCTGCTCGCGTTCGGCATCGCGCTGTACGGGGTTCGGGTGCTGCAGCGCGGGGTGGCGCCGCGGCGCGAGATCGCGGTGGCATCGGTGCTCAAGATCGTGGTCCAACCGGTCCTCGCGTACCTGATGGGCCGTTTCGCCCTCGGTCTCGACGGGCACGAACTGTTCGCGGTCGTCGTGGTCGCCGCCCTTCCGACGGCACAGAACGTCTTCGTCTACGCCAGCCGTTACCAGCGGGGAATCGTCCTGGCCCGCGACACCGCCCTGGTCACCACGCTCGCCTCGATCCCGACGATCGGCCTCGTCGCCGCCCTCCTGGCCTAGCGCGCTCCGCGCCCGTGCGTGATGCGCACCCTCATTGGGGTAAAAATCACGCACAGTCGGCGGAGCCGACGTCAGCGCGGTCGCCGCAGCCGAATGAAGTCGCTGACCACCGCCGCGCCGAGCCCGTCGAGGTCGGGCGCGACGACGCGGCCGCCAACCCGCTGCGCCATCCGGTCCACCACCCGCGCGAGACCGGGGTCGTCCCCGAGCCGGAAGATCGTCACCTGGGCTCCGAGCCTCGCGAGGTTGTCGAGTTCCCGGACCGTCAACCCGAGCGTCCGCGGATGCGGCGGATAGTCGAAAAAGGCGCGACCATCGGGTTCCAGATGCGCGGTCGGCTCGCCGTCGGTGACGATCAGCACCACCGGCTGCGCATTCGGATTGCGCCGCAGGTGCCGCCCGGCCAGCAGCAGCGCATGGTGCAGGTTGGTGCCCTGATCCCAGGCGCCGTCCAGGCCCGCCAGCTCCTCCGGGGTGACGGTGCGGGCCTGCCTGCCGAACGCGATCAGCCGCAGGTCGTCCCCGCGGAACCTGGTGCGCACCAGATGATTCAACGCCAGCGCCGTGCGCTTCATCGGCACCCAGCGGCCGTCCATCACCATCGAGAACGAGGTGTCCACCAACAGCGCCACCGCGGCCTGGGTTCGCTGCTCCGTCTCGGCGATCTCGACGTCGGTCACGCGCATCCGCACCGGGACCGGCGGCCCGCAGGCACCGGCCTGCCGCAGAACCGCATTGGTGACGGTGCGGGTCACGTCCCACGGTTCGGTGTCGCCGAACTCCCACGACCGGCTCGACCCCGTCGGCTCCCCCATCGCGCCTGCCCGGCGGGTGTCCCTGGCACCGCTGCGGCCGGACAGCCGCTGCGCGGCGTCCCGCAACGCCGCCTCGCCGAGTTTCCGCATCGCCCTCGGCGAGAGCCGCCACTGACCGTCCGCCCCGCGGTCGAGGTACCCCTGCTGCTGCAGCGCCCGTTCAAGGTCGGCGAGGGTTCGCGCATCGGCGGCGGACTCCGGCCCGAGTTGCCGCAGCAGTGCCTCCGGGTCGATGTCGTCGAGCTGCGCACCGGCGTACTCCTGCGACAATTGCTCCGCGAGCTGTTCGAGGTCGGCGATGTCCGCGAGGGCGGCGGTGCCCGCCCCGAGGCCCATCCCGTCGTCGCCGCGGAAACGCTGGCTCCCATCCCAGTCCTCCCCCGGCCGGGCCGCGCGCAGGTTCGCATCAAGCCGGTCCAGCTGCTGCACCAGGCCGGGACTGCCGAATGCCTGCTGCGCCAGGGCGTCCAGCTCGGCACGCTGTTCGGGGGACAGCGAGTTCCGCAGCCGCTGCGCGGCCGCCGACCGGCGGGCTACCGTGTCGAGCAGCTCCTCCACGTCCCGCGGGTTCTCCGGAAAGAACGCGCCGTACTCGGCCATGAACCGTTCGAAGTCCTCCGGTGCGTCCACGCCGCGGGAGTGCTTGTCCAACAACGCGTTCAGGTCGGTGAGCATCTCGTCGACCCGCCGACGATCGTCGTCGGTTGCGTTCTCCAGCGCCCGCTTCATTCCGGCGAACCGCTGGTCCAGCAGTTCCCGACCGAGCAGGTCGCGGATCTGCTCGTAGTCCGCGCGGGCCTGCGGATCCCGCCACCGGTAGCCGGACAGGTCCCGGACCGCCTGCGCGGTGGACGGGGGCAGATCCGCGAGTTGCAGCTCGGCGAACCGGGCGTCGTCGTCCAGGGACCGGGCCAGTTCCTTGCGTTCCGCGAGGACGGCCCGGTCCAGTAGCTCGCGCACCTCGTCGAGCGTGCCCCCGAGGTTGTGCGCGTCCAGCAGCTCCCTTCGCCTCCGGTTCGCCTGCGCGGCAAGCTGATCCAGCCCAGCCATCGTCGACGTGCCGCGTCGCAGCAACTCGCGCAGCGCCCGCCGCGGCGACGACCCGGCGAGGACGTCGGCCCCGATCGCGTCGAGCGCCTCCCGCAGGTCCAGCGGGGGCGCCAGCGGATCAGGTCCACCGTGATACCGCCCGTAGCGCTGGTACATCAGCCGTACACCAGCTGCCCGTCGTCGTCGGTGTCCTTGGCGATCCGACGCGCCAGATACAGGCCCTCGAGTGCAAGCTCGACCGCGGCGGCGCGGGCACCGACCGTTCGCGCCCCGAGCCGCTCGGCCAACTCGTCCACGACGTCAAGATCGGGCAATTCTCCGAGCAGATACTTCGCGGTGACCCGGTCGCCCGTGACGACCGGCGACCCGGACTCGACGGCGCCGACCAGATCGGCGAAATCGATGCCGCCGAGCCGATCCCGGACCGTGTCGGCGGTGGCCCTGCGCAGCAGATGGTCGAGGATCTCACTCTCCCGCCCCTCCTCGCCGGACTCGAACTCGATCTTGCCCCGGAGCACGTCGACGACGGTTCCGAGGTCCACCGGCCGAGCCGTCGGGTCGGATTCGCCGAGGATGGCACCGCGATGAACGGCGGCCGCCCCGGCCGTCTCCGCCGCGGCGACCGCGAAGCGCGCCGACACACCGGACCGTTGGTCGATCGACGGGGACTCGCGCAGCAGCCGGGTGAACCGGGCGAGGATCTCCAGCAGCGGGGACGGGACCTCGGCCCGCAGCTGCGCCTCCTGCACGACGACCGCGATCTCGTCGTCGATGTCCAGCGGGTAGTGGGTGCGGATCTCGGCACCGAACCGATCCTTGAGCGGGGTGATGATGCGGCCACGGTTCGTGTAGTCCTCCGGGTTTGCGCTGGCCACCACCAGCACGTCCAGCGGCAACCGCAGCGTGTAGCCGCGCACCTGGATGTCGCGTTCCTCCATCACGTTCAACAGCGACACCTGGATCCGCTCGGCCAGGTCGGGCAGCTCGTTGACCGCGGCGATGCCGCGGTGCGCGCGCGGAACCAGACCGAAATGGATCGTCTCCGGGTCACCGAGGCTGCGTCCCTCCGCAACCTTGACCGGGTCGACGTCACCGACCAGATCGGCGACCGACGTGTCCGGGGTCGCGAGCTTCTCCGAGTACCGTTCGTCGCGGCCCCGCCACTCGATCGGCAGGTCGTCACCGAGTTCGGCGGCACGCCGGATCGACGCCGGCGTGATCGGGTCGTAGGGGTGCTCGCCGAGCTCCGATCCTGCGATCACCGGGCTCCACTCGTCGAGCAGCAGCGGCAGTGTCCGCAGCAATCGGGTCTTTCCCTGGCCACGCTCACCGAGCAGCACGATGTCGTGGCCTGCGATCAGCGCCCGTTCCAGCTGCGGCAGGACGCTGTCCGCGAAGCCGACGATCCCGGGCCACGGGTCGCGGCCGTCGCGCAGCGCGGCGAGCAGGTTGTCGCGGATCTCGTCCCGGACCGGGCGCTGGACGTGCCCGGAGGCCCGCAACGCTCCCACCGTCCTCGTGGTGGGGCGCGGCGACCGGGACTCGGCGGTGGACGCAGTCACCACCTCACGCTACGAGGCTTCGGCGGATTCGGCATCCCCTCCCGGCGCGAACGCCGGTCGCGCGGTCGACGCGCTGATCCTGGCCGCGCTTCGTACACTGCGCGGATGGACACCTGGGTGCTGCCCGCGCTGCTCGGCCTCGGACTGGCCGCCGCGACCGGACTGCGAACCTTCCTTCCGCTGCTGATGCTCAGCGCCGCCGCGCATTTCGGGTGGTTCGGCATCTCCCTCGGCGAGTCGTTTGCCTGGGTCGGTTCGGGCGCAGCTCTGGTCGCGCTGGCGATCGCCACCGCAGCGGAACTGACCGCGGACCTGATCCCGTTCGTGGACAACGCCCTCGGGGTGTTCGGCACGGTCAGCAGGCCGATCGCCGCCGCGATCGCGGCAGGCGCGGTATTCACCGACCTCGACCCGTCGACTGCGGTGATCGCCGGGATCATCGTCGGAGCACCCACCGCGCTTGCATTCAGCACCGCGCAGACCGGCACCCGGGCGGTGAGCACCGCGTCCACCGCGGGGGTGGCCAACCCGGTGCTGTCGGTCGCCGAGGACGGCGTCGCGTTCACGCTCGTCCTGGTGGCGTTCCTGCTGCCGCTGCTGATCCCGGTCGCGATCGCGGGCCTGGCGTGGTTCGCATGGAAGGGCGTGCGCCTGCTCCGCCGCCCGGCCGCCGGGTGACGCGGGCGCGCCGGGACTCGCACCGCGAACCTGACAGACTGGTCGGCATGGTCGACACCGAAATCACCTTCACCAGCGGCGACGTCACCGTCCACGGCAGCCTCCTCGTTCCCGACCGGCTCGCCGGACCCGCCCCGGCCGCGCTGCTCCTCGCCGGCAGCGGGCCAACCGACCGCAACGGCGACAGCGGCGTGATGCCGGGACCGATCGGCACCCTCCGGTTCCTCGCCGAGACCCTCGCCGAGTCCGGCATCGCGAGCCTGCGGTACGACAAGCTCGGCAGCGGCGAGACCGGTCTGGGCCCCTACACCGTCGACGACGTGGCCGGACTCGGCTTCTCGGTGTTCGTCGACACCGCCGCCGACGCGCTCCGCAATCTCGCCGCCCAGCCCGACATCGACGCGGACCGGCTTCTGGTGATCGGCCACAGTGAGGGAGCCCTGGTCGCGATGGCCCTCGCGGTGCGCGAGGACACCCCGACCCTGAGCGGCCTCGGCCTCGTCGAGCCGCTCGCGGTTCGTCTGCTGGACCTGCTGACCCGGCAGATCACCGGGCAGGTGGACGCCGCCGTCGCTGCCGGTCAGCTCCCCGTCGAGCTCGCCGACCAGCTGCGCACCGGTCTCACCGCGGCCGTCGAATCGCTGCGCGCCGACGGCACCGTTCCCGACGACCTGCCGGAACCGCTGCGGCTGGCTGGCCTGGTGTCCGTCAACGCCAAGGCGCTCGCCGAGGAGGACGCCCTCGACCCGCGCGATCTGGCGACCCGGCTGCCCGCCGGGCTGCCCGTGCTGACGAGTTGCGCGGACCGCGACATCCAGGTGGCCCGCGCCGACGTGGACGCCCTCGACGCGGCGCTGACCGGCGCCGTGGTCACCCCGGTCCGGATGACCACCGTGAACCACGTCCTCAAGGAGATCGGCGATCGGCCCTCGACGGGCGCCGACTACATCGAGGACCTGCCGTTCTCGAGCGAGTTCCGAACCGCCTTCGAGAACTGGCTCGCCGCCCTCCCCTCCTGACCGGGCGGGCAGCACCGGCGTACGCGCTCCCCTACCCGGGCGGGCGCGTACGCCGTCCCGCCCCCGCGCCACCCCCGCCCGCGCACATCCCCTGTGCACACGCCCCCTCGCGCACCCACACCCCCACTGCACGCCGAAAACCCCCGTGCGCCCGCGAAACCCACTGTGCACACACCTTTTCCGGAAGCGCGGCGATGTCGCCCGCGGGCCAACGCCCGGCGCCGCGACACGCCGACCACGTTATCGAGATGCGCGCACACGTCGCCGTGCGGTAACGTGCTCCGCTAACAACCGACCACGAAGAGAAGGGAACCCGGCCATGTCGACGTTGACGCACGTATCGGCGGCACACGTGGCCATGTGGCGTTCCTGCATTTTCGCCAAGCGTGTACGCCGAGGACCATCCTGACGACAAACGGATCAGAGTTCTCGGCACCCAGGGCACACCGCCCGGGTGCCTTTTCTTTTACCCGAGCAATTTCCCGAACCGTCGCCCGACCGAAACGTCCCGAACACACAGCGCCGACACACTCGAAGGCGCACCACCGAGCCGAGGAGCTCCGACATGAAACTGCGCTTCAACCAACTGAGTCCGACCCGCCCGCTGGCCGACCTGCCCGACGACCTGACCGGGCACGCCGTCACCCTCGACCTGTCGCACACCGACGCCTGCCAGCGCGCCGCCGCCACCGACCTTGCCCGGGAACTGCTCGACCGCGGCGCCGCCCGCATCGTCATCTCCGGCAACGCCGCCTGAACGCACGAAAGGTGCACACCCACTTGGGTGCACACCTTTCGGCGGACAGCGTCCGTGTCAGTGCGCGAAATGCCGCTTCGCGTCAGTGCGCAAAGTGCCGCGCCCCGGTCAGGTACATGGTGATGCCCGCCGCACGCGCCGCGTCGATCACCTCGTTGTCGCGGACCGACCCACCCGGCTGGACGACGGCCTTGACGCCACCGTCGATGAGCACCTGAAGTCCGTCCGGGAACGGGAAGAAGGCGTCGGACGCCGCGACCGCGCCCGCCACCCGGTCACCGGCACGGTTCACCGCGAGGTGCGCGGAGTCGACCCGGTTGACCTGCCCCATGCCGACCCCGACGGACGCCCCGTCGGATGCCAGCAGGATCGCGTTGGACTTCACCGAACGGCAAGCACGCCAAGCGAACTCGAGATCCTTCAGGGTCTGCTCGTCGGCGGGCTCACCGACCGCGAGGGTCCAGTTCGCCGGGTTGTCCCCCTCGGCGTCGAGGACGTCGCGCTGCTGCAACAGCGCACCACCGGAGATCGGGCGCAGTTCGATGCCGGACTCGGTCGGCGCGACGGCCTCGAGCACGCGGACGTTCTTCTTACGGGCCAGCACCTCGACGGCACCGGGCGCGTAGGACGGGGCGATGATCACCTCGGTGAAGATCTCCGCGACCTGCTCGGCCATCTCGACGGTGATCTCGCGGTTGGCGGCGATGACGCCGCCGAACGCGCTGACCGGGTCGCAGGCATGCGCCTTCCGGTGCGCCTCGGCAATGTCCGCACCGATCGCCACACCGCACGGGTTGGCGTGCTTGATGATCGCGACCGCAGGAGCCTCGAAGTCGAAGGCGGCACGCCACGCGGCGTCACCGTCGGTGTAGTTGTTGTACGACATCTCCTTGCCGTGCAACTGCGTCGCCTGCGCCAGACCCGCCGGGGCGGCCGGGTTCACGTACAGGGCGGCGGCCTGATGCGGGTTCTCGCCGTACCGCAGCACCGCGCTGCGGTCCCAGCTCGCACCGGCCCACTCCGGGAACTGCGCATCCGAGTCGACGAGGGTCGAGGTCATCCACGACGCGACCGCGACGTCGTAGGACGCGGTGTGCTGGAACGCCTGCGCGGCGAGGGCGGTGCGCTCGGCGAGGGTGAAGCCGCCGGCCGCGACCGCGGTCAGCACCTCCGAGTAGCGAGCCGGGTCAACCACGACCGCGACCGACGGGTGGTTCTTCGCCGCGGCACGCACCATCGACGGGCCGCCGATGTCGATCTGCTCGACGCACTCGTCGGGGGTGGCACCCGAGGCGACGGTCTGCGTGAACGGGTACAGGTTCACGATCACCAGCTGGAACGCCTCGATGCCGAGCTCCTCGAGCTGGGCGAGGTGATCGGGCTTGCGGGTGTCGGCGAGCACGCCGGCGTGCACGCGCGGGTGCAGCGTCTTCACCCGACCCTCGAGGCATTCCGGGAAGCCGGTCAGCGACTCGACCGGGGTGACCGGGATCCCGGCCGCGGCGATCGTCGCGGCGGTCGATCCGGTGGAGACCAGCTCGACGCCCGCCTCGTGCAGGCCGGTGGCGAGTTCCACCAGGCCGGTCTTGTCGTACACGCTCACCAGTGCGCGGCGCAGGGCCTTACGTTCGGTCACTTCGGGATCACGGCCTTTCGTCCATCGGAAACAACTCCTCGCGTCGCGACGGCGGCGAGAACCTCCACCAGCAGTCGCCGTTCCACGGTCTTGATGCGCTCGTGCAGGCTCGCCTCGTCATCGTCCTCCCGCACCGCGACCGGCTCCTGGGCCAGCACCGGCCCGGTGTCCACACCCGAATCCACCAGGTGCACGGTCGATCCGGTCACCTTGACGCCGTAGGCGAGAGCATCCCGGACGGCGTGCGCGCCGGGGAACGACGGCAGCAACGCGGGATGGGTGTTGACGATCCGACCCCCGAACCGGCCCATGAACTCGGGGCCGAGGATCTTCATGAAGCCTGCGGAGACGATCAGGTCCGGGGTGTGTGCGGCGACGGCGTCGGTCAGCGCGCGATCCCACGCGGCGCGGTCCGGGTGTGCGCCGAGGGCGACCGTGAAGAACGGGATGCCCGCGGCCTCCGCGTGCCCGGCGGCCGCGCAGTCGCGGTCGACGCCGACCGCGACGATCCGCGCCGGAAAGTCGTCGACGGCGGCCGCGATCAGCGACTGCAGCAGGCTTCCGGTACCGGAAGCGAGTACCACGACCCGGACCGGCGTACCGGTGGCGTCGGGCCGGAACACGTGCGGGGCAGTCAGGGCTCTACTCCTCGGGGCGTCGGCCGGAGAGCCGGCCGTGGATCGCGTCGGCAGCGCCGACGCCCGATAAGACTAGTCGCTGCTGGTCCGGGTCCCGTCGGGCAGGTCCTCGTCCGACCGCAGGTCAGTGACCTGCGCCACGCCGTCGCCCGCAGCCACGTCCGACGCGGGCGGGAACTCCGACTCGTCGTCGACCACCTCCGCGTCCACGACCGCTCCCGGCTCGACGTCCAGCACCGGCGGTGCGGTGGCCGCGTCGTCGATCAGTTCGGCCTCCACCACCGCGGGCCCGGGTCGCGGCGCGGGGTCGGTGGCGCACTCGTCCCCCGCTGCACCGGACTCGGCTGCACCGGACTCGGCTGCACCGGACTCTTCAGGGGCCTCCGTCACCGCGGCGGACGCGGCGGCTCCGGGCAGGGCCAGGGTCGCGGCGGGGGGACGGGGACGCGCCGGTTCGCGGGCGGGCGTCGACTCCGGGTGCGTGCGCCACCGCGTCAGGGCACCGGCCGCCGAACCACACACCGCGAGCCAGCCCAGGGTGGCACCCGCGAACGTGACGAGGGTGACGCCGACCGAGCCGAACGACCCGAGCGCACCGCCGGAGGTGAACCCGAGGACGGCGAACACCACCGCGACCGCGACCGCACCGACCAGCGCCGTCTGCGCGGCCAGCAGCGGGGACGCGGCGCGGCGGCCGCACTCCCGCCCGAACAGCACCCCGATCGCCGCCGGGATCACCAGCGTGGCGAGCCAGCCGTCGCCGCCCGCCTGCTCCGGCAGTGCCCCGAGCACCGGCAGCGCAGGCACCGGACCCCCGACAACATCGAACAGGCTCACCGACGCGGAACCCACGTGCACGGAGGAGCCGACCAGCACCGCGGTGGCACCGACCACCACATTCGGCAGGTACAGGATCGACAGCAGCGTCAACCCGAGGCCGCCGGCGAACCCCTCCCCGGACCCGATGAGCATCCCGACCGTCGACCAGGACGCGAGCAGCGACACGACGGTGATCGCGGCCCCGGTGGCGAGCAACGCCATCGCCGCGCGCATCGCCGGGCGGGCGGCGGCGAGCACCCAGTCGGGCACGCCGAGAAAGGTGACGGCCGGGCGCCACAGGCGCATCCCGATCCCGATGCCCGCCCCGATCACGTGCACGGCGATCACCCAGGCGAACGCCACCACCGGATTCGGCATCGACAGGGCGATCACCGACGACGCGTCCGCGGCGACGGCAAGCGCGATCGCGGTGACCACCACCGGCCCACCGACGGCCGCGCCGAGCACCCACCAGCATTCGTGCCGCGGCGTTGACGAGTGCACCACCCTGGCGCAGCCCCTGGCCACCACCGCGACCATCACCAGCGTCGGCAGCAGCGGCAGGGCGCCCAGCGCGGCGCCGCCGATCGACAGCGGAACCTGGTGCACGGCGAGCCACCCCGCAGCGACCGCTCCGCTCGTCCCGGTGAGGTCGCTGTTCGCGGCGACCAGGGTGACGAGCATGCCGGTGCCGATCAGGGCGACCGTGAGCAGCGATGGGCGCAGCGCCAGCCCGAGCAGGGCCCGCGCCTGTTCGGGCGTCGGACTGGGGCGAGTCGCTTTCGGCGGGCGCGGCGTCGGCGGGCGCGGGGAACGCCGCTGACCGTCAGAGCGGCTGGGAATGCGGCTGAGCGCGGAGTCCATCGTCCGGCGACGTCAGCTGTCGGTCCGGCCGGGCTGGTCCACCCCGAAGGCGCGGGTCGGCGCGGCGGGGTTGTCGCCTCCCGCGTCCGGGTCCGAGCCTGTGGCAGGCGTCGACGGCGGCGGTGTGGACGGCGGCGGTGTTGGCGCCTGCGGCTGCCCGTAGGGCTGGCCGGGCGCCTGCTGCGGCGTCGGCGCCCCCGGCGGGGGCGCGTACGGGTTGGGCTGCGGTGCGTAGCCGGGCTGCGGCGGGCCGTATCCGGTGGGCGGACCGTACCCGGCGGGCTGCCCGGGCGACTGCTGCGGTCCCTGGCCGTATCCCGGCGGGAACCCGGGCGGCGGGCCGTACCCGGGTGCGGGCGCACCGTACGGCTGCTGGGCGTAGCCGGACGGACGCGGGGCGGGCGTTCGGACCAGGCCGAGGCTGAACAACAGCACCGCGATCGCGGCGGCCGCCTGCACGAACGCCAGAATCAGGTTGAGGATGCCGCCCCACGCGAGGCTCACCCCGTCGGACAGGGTGAACAGGAAGAACAGCGCAACGAGGAAGCCGACCAGGGAGGTCACCGCCGCCGTCGCCTGATGCTGTTGCCCCGGCAGCAGCGTCAGCCCGGCAAGCAGGCCACCGGTCAGCAGCAGCGCGAGCGCGAGCACCGGATAGCCGCCCTCGAAGGAGCTCTGCGAGAGCGGGGTGTCGTTGAAGGTGGTGACCTTCGCGTACGGCGCGAACCCGGCGACGAAGTTCACCACCCCGAGCGCGGCAACCGCGATGAGCAGCAGCTGCGGAAGTGGCCGGCCGGCGAGCCCGCCTGCCGGCGGGGACGGCGGCTGGCCCGGACCCGCGGGGCCCGCGGACGGATAGCCGGGTCCTGTTGGCGGATACGTCATCGTCGGCTCCTCGACATGGGGCGGTGGATTTCCCGGAAAGGGTGGTGGACCAACGCTAGCGCACCCAGCGGTGACGGCACGGTGCCGCGCGGCGCCGCGCCGCGGACCTCCCGATTCGCCGGGCGCGCTCCCCCGAAAACGCCGACGGGCACCTGCATGTGCAGGTGCCCGTCGGCGTGAACCAGGGGGGGTGCTTACGCGCCCACGGTCAGGGTCTCGAGGATCTCGCGCGCGAGTGCGGCGGTCTCGGACGGCGTCTTGCCAACCTTGACGCCCGCCGCCTCGAGGGCGTCCTTCTTGGCCTGAGCGGTGCCCGAGGAGCCGGAGACGATGGCGCCAGCGTGGCCCATGGTCTTGCCCTCGGGAGCGGTGAAGCCCGCGACGTAGCCGACGACCGGCTTGGTGACGTTGGCCTTGATGTAGTCGGCCGCACGCTCCTCGGCGTCGCCGCCGATCTCGCCGATCATCACGATGAGCTTGGTCTCGGGGTCCTTCTCGAACGCCTCGATGGCGTCGATGTGGGTGGTGCCGATGACCGGGTCGCCGCCGATGCCGATGGCGGTCGAGAAGCCGTACTCACGCAGCTCGAACATCATCTGGTAGGTCAGGGTGCCGGACTTGGAGACCAGGCCGACCGGGCCCTTGCCCGCGATGTTGGCCGGGGTGATGCCGACCAGCGCCTCGCCCGGGGTGATGATGCCGGGGCAGTTCGGGCCGATGATCCGGGTCTTGTTGCCCTTCTCGACGTTGTAGGCCCACGCGTAGGCGGAGTCCTGCACCGGGATGCCCTCGGTGATGACCACCAGGAGCGGGATCTCGGCGTCGATGGCCTCGACGATGGCGTCCTTCGAGAACGCCGGGGGGACGAACGCGATCGAGACGTCCGCGCCGGTCTTCTCCATCGCCTCGGCGACCGAAGCGAAGACGGGCAGCTCGACGGGGTTGCCGTCCTTGTCCGTGTGCGACACGGTGGTGCCGGCCTTGCGCGCGTTGACGCCGCCGACGACCTGAGTGCCCGCCTTGAGCATCAGCGCGGTGTGCTTGGTGCCCTCGCCGCCGGTGATGCCCTGGACGATGACCTTGGAGTCCTTGGTCAGGAAGATAGCCATTGTTCTGTGTCCCTTACTTCGCGGCGAACGCGAGTTCGGCGGCCTTGTCGGCGGCCTCGTCCATGGTGGCGACGACCGTGACCAGCGGGTGGTTGGCCTCGGCGAGGATGCGGCGACCCTCCTCGACGTTGTTGCCGTCGAGACGGACGACGAGCGGCTTGTTGGCCTCGTCACCCAGGGTCTCCAGGGCGCCGACGATGCCGTTGGCGACCGCGTCACAGGCGGTGATGCCGCCGAAGACGTTGACGAACACGCTCTTGACCTGGACGTCGTTCAGGATGACGTCGAGGCCAGCCGCCATGACCGCTGCGGAGGCGCCGCCACCAATGTCGAGGAAGTTGGCCGGCTTGACGTTGCCGTGCTTCTCACCGGCGTAGGCGACGACGTCCAGGGTCGACATGACCAGGCCCGCGCCGTTGCCGATGATGCCGACCTCGCCGTCGAGCTTGACGTAGTTGAGGTCGTTCTCCTTGGCCTTGAGCTCGAGGGGATCGGTGGCGTCCTTGTCCTCGAACTCGGCGTGGCCGGGCTGACGGAAGTCGGCGTTCGCGTCCAGGGTGACCTTGCCGTCGAGGGCGAGGATCTGGTCGTCGGGCGTGCGGACGAGGGGGTTGACCTCGACGAGGAGAGCGTCTTCCTTGATGAAGACCTCCCACAGCTTCTGGATCGTGTTGGCCGCGGCGTCGAGCACCTCTGCGGGCAGCTTGCCTGCCTCGGCGATGCTGCGCGCGAACGCCAGGTCGACACCCTTGACGGCGTCAACGGGGATCTTCGCGAGGGCGTCGGGGTTCTCCTCGGCGGTGACCTCGATCTCGACGCCACCCTCGACGGAGCACATCGCCAGGTAGGTGCGGTTGGTGCGGTCGAGCAGGAAGGAGATGTAGTACTCCTCGGCGATGTCACTCGCCTCGGCGACCAGCAGCTTCTTGACGACGTGGCCCTTGATGTCCAGGCCGAGGATCGCCTCGGCGTTCGCCTGCGCGGCGTCCGCGTCGGGCGAGTACTTGACGCCACCGGCCTTGCCGCGGCCGCCGACCTTGACCTGCGCCTTGACCATCACGGGCTTGCCGATTTCCTCGGCGATCGCGCGGGCACCGGCGACGGTGTCGGTAACACGGCCGGCCGACGTGGGCACGTCGTGCTTGGCGAAGAGTTCCTTCGCCTGGTATTCGAAGAGATCCATCTGCTCACCGTCTCGTCTGCGTTGACTGCGTTGACGCCCGCTCGAGGGGTAGGAGCGGGTCCGTCCGGGACAATATCTAGTTGATTCCGTGACACGGCCCTCGCCTTGGTGCTATGTGGCCTATGTCACGACATCGGATGCATACGCCGCAGGCCACGGGCCGCTGGGCCGAAAACCGCTCCAGCGACGCCTGCGCGAAGCACCGTGCCGACGATCCCGGCCAGCATCCCTGGCGCGACCATCGACGCGACAACCCGACCGGTGGTCAAGGGTCACCCGATCAGGTATACGCCCTCGGGCGCCCCCACGCCCACCCGCCCCACCCTGCGGCTGCGCCGACGAACACCCGGTGGACCTTATGTCGGAATCGCCCGTTATTGATTTGTGATGCATATCACAACTCCACGGCGGGTCTTCCGCCAGAGGTTGCGGCTCCTGCGACCGTTTCGTTACCGTCGCTGAGTCCAAGTCACAGGCAGGTCACGAGCGAGAGGACGGCAGGTTCTTGTCAAGACACCGCGCACCGTCCACGACCAGCGACTTCGGCACCACCCCCGCACCGGACCTCGAACCGAGGCGGGACTTCGCAGCCCAGACCGTCACCTCCCGACCGGGACCGGCGCAGCAGACCAGCAGGCGCAGCGACCGGTTCGTCGTCGACGACGCGGGCAGACAGTCACATCCGCAGTACTCGGCACAGCGTTACACCGGGTCATCACGTCTCGAGACCCACGGCTCCATGAATCACCGCAACACCCCGTTCCACCCCGACCCGTTCGACGACAGCCCGACCACGGTCACCGCGGCACTGCCCGGTGACACACCGGCGCCAACGGACCGCCCCGATGCCGACCTCACACGGGTGTCCGACCTCGCGAATGTTGCAGCTCCCGCCCGGCGCGGTGGAGCGCACCGCATCCCAACCCCACCCACCGCCCTCAAGGGCCGCGCCGCCGTCGTCGCGGTGGCAGCAGGCGCCGTGGTCGCCGCGGGCCAGGCCGCGAACAGCGGGCCGGAGCAGGCACCCGAGATCGCCCTCGCCGCCGACGACGCGTCCGCGATCGCCTCCACCGCCGCGCCGCAGGCCGCACAGTTCGCCGCAACCACCGAAGGCGCAGCACCGTCGCAGGCCCCGCAGGTGCTCAACGTCGCCGATCCCGCGGACCTGACCCAGTTCTCGAACCTGCTCGCGAAGGGCCAGCGGTTCGGTGAGGAGCGCGCCGCCCGCGAGGCCGCGGCCCGCAGGCCGCTGTTCGCCCTCCCCGCGGTGGGCACCTTCACCTCCCATTTCGGTTCGCGGTGGGGAACGATCCACGCCGGCGTGGACATCGCCAATGCGATCGGCACCCCGATCTACGCGGTCGCCGACGGCGTCGTCATCGACTCCGGTCCCGCCTCCGGCTTCGGCATGTGGGTGCGGCTGCAGCACGCCGACGGCACCATCACCGTCTACGGGCACATCGACTCGTCGCTGGTGTCGGTCGGCCAGCAGGTGATGGCGGGCGACCAGATCGCCCGCATGGGCAACCGCGGCTTCTCCACCGGTCCGCACCTGCATTTCGAGGTCCACCTGGCGGGCAACGACAAGATCGACCCGATCCCGTGGCTCGCCACCCGCGGCATCAGCCTCGGCGTCGAACGCGACTGATCGGCTCCCGCACCACGCGGGCCGGGCCATGGCCCGGCCCGGGCCCGGTCTACAGCTTGACCATCGGCACACCGCCGATGAGCATCAACCGCACCTTGCCGGAGGAGCCGAAGTCGACGGTGACCGTCGCGGTCGTGCCTGCACCCTTCGTCTCGAGGACGGTCCCGAGGCCGTACTTGTCATGGCTGACGCGGTCCCCGACCGCGAGCACGAGGTGGTTGTTGCGGGGTCGGGCCGCGCCGAAGCTCGGCGTCGACTCCGCCCGCTCGCGGCCACCGACACCCCCTCCGGTGCCGTAGCCGCCGCCGTACCCCTGGCCGCCGCGGAACCGGCCCCCGCCGATCGCGCCCCCAACACCCGGTCCCGGATCTTCCCGGCGCCAGTCGAGCAGGTGCTGCGGAATCTCCTGCAGGAACCGCGATTCCGGGTTCGTGATCGGCTGCCCCCACGCCGACCGCAGCACCGCGCGCGTCACGTACAGTCGCTGGCGGGCACGCGTGATGCCGACGTAGGCCAGGCGCCGCTCCTCCGACAACTCCGCCGGGTCGCCGAGGGCACGCATGTGCGGGAACTGGCCGTCCTCCCAGCCCGTCACGAACACGACCGGGAACTCGAGCCCCTTCGCGGTGTGCAGCGTCATCAGCGTCACCACGCCGTCACCGTTGTCCGGCAGCTGATCCGAGTCCGCAACCAGCGACACCCGCTCCAGGAACGCGGCAAGCGATCCCGGATCGGGTTCGCCCTCGCCGAGGGCCGGATCGTCCTCGCCGGCCGCCGCGAGCGCGCCCTCGAGCGACTCGTCGATCTCCGTGTCCAGGCCCACCGCATTGCGCGCATCTGAGCTGAACTCCCTTGCCACACTGACGAGTTCGTTCAGATTGTCGAGTCGCGCCCCATCCTGCGGATCGCTGCTCGCCTCGAGTTCCGCGCGGTAGCGGGTCCGGTCGAGGACCGACTCCACCACGTCGCCGATGTCGATCAGCCCGGTGTCGTCGGGCTGCATCCCGTCCCGGATCTCGTCCATCATGTCGACGAACGCGGCGATCGCCTTGTGTGAGCGGGTGTTCAGCAGCGGGACGGTGCCCGCCGCTGCGTCCCGCAGCGCGGCAGCGAACCCGATGCCGCGCTGCTCGGCGTGCACCGCGACGCAGGCCTCCGCGCGGTCCCCGATGCCCCGGCGCGGGGTATTGAGGATCCGTCGCAGGCTCACCGTGTCGTCCGGGTTCTCCAGCACCCGCAGGTAGGCGACGACGTCACGCACCTCCTTGCGCTCGTAGAACCGGACCCCGCCGACCACCTTGTAGGGCAGGCCGAGCCGGATGAACACCTCCTCCAACGCGCGCGAGGAGTTGTTGGTGCGGTAGAACACCGCGACCTCACCGAACTTCGCGTCACCGGCGTCGACGAGGCGGTCGATCTCGGACGCGACGAAGGATGCCTCGTCGTGCTCGTTGTCGGCGACGTACCCGGTGATCGGGTCGCCCTCACCGGAGTCGGTCCACAGCTTCTTGTCGCGGCGGCCGGTGTTCCGGGAGATCACCGCGTTGGCGGCGGTGAGAATATTCTGGGTGGAACGGTAGTTCTGTTCCAGCAGGATCGTGCGGGCCTGCGGATAGTCCCGCTCGAACTCCTCGATGTTGCGGATGGTGGCGCCGCGGAACGCGTAGATGGACTGGTCCGCGTCACCGACCACGCACAGCTCCGACGGCGGCACGGCGGCCGCGTCCGGCGTGCTCGCCTCCCCGACCAGCGTGCGCACCAGGACGTACTGGGCGTGGTTGGTGTCCTGGTATTCGTCGACAAGGACGTGCCGGAACCGGCGCCGGTAGTACTCGGCAACCTGCGGGTGCTGCTGCAGCAGCGCGACCGTCTCGCCGATCAGGTCATCGAAGTCGAACGCGTTCGCCGCGCGCAGCCGGGCCTGGTAGTGCCCGTACACCCGGGCCACCAGCCGCACCACCTCGTTGGGGTCCTGCGCGGCGTCGGTCTCGGCCTGCTCCGGGCCGATCAGCTCGTTCTTCAGGTTGGAGATGTGCGTGGCCAGCAGCCGCGCCGAGTACTTCTTCTGGTCGATCTCGAGGTCCTTCGAGATCATCGTCAGCAGCCGCCGCGAATCGTCCGCGTCGTAGATCGTGAAGTTCGAGTTCACCCCGGGCAGCAGCGCGGCCTGCATCCGCAGGATCCGAACGCAGGTCGAGTGGAAGGTCGCCACCCACATGCTGGTCGCGCGCGGGCCGACGAGCTGCGCGACCCGTTCCCGCATCTCCGCTGCTGCCTTGTTGGTGAACGTGATGGCCAGGATCTGGCCGGGGGTGACGCCGCGTTCCGCCAGCAGGTAGGCGATGCGGCGGGTCAGGACCGCAGTCTTGCCCGATCCTGCACCGGCAACGATCAGCAGTGGCGACCCCGTGTGCACGACCGCGTCCCGCTGCGGCGGGTTCAACCCATCGAGGAGATCCGCGGTCGAGGTACGGAGGCCAGCCTGGGCTGCGCCGGAGAATGATGCGGCGGAGAATGTGTTCATCGCCTGTCCACGCTACCGCCGCACACCGACAGCAGGCCCCGGCACCACCCACGCGGCGGCGGGTGCCGCCGGGCATGGCAAAATGAGGGCATGCTCAGCGCCGACAATCGCCTGCAGTGGCGATTTTTCTACGGGTACCGGACTCCGGTGCCCGTGGCCTGACCAATCCACGAGCCCCGCGGTCCGCAACCGGATCCGGGGCCCTTTTCGTGAGACGGCCTGGATCGGGTAACGACCCGCGGGACCGACAACGATCCAGTGTGTGACACGAGGAGTAGACATGGGCGCCCCCATCTCATCGCACGACGACGCCGCCAAGAACGACCCGGCGACCGGCACCGACGACATCGCGATCCCGACCAGTGAGGCCGAGATCGACGAGCTGCGCAAGGAGATCGACCGGCTCGACGCGGAGATCCTCGCCGCGATCAAGCGGCGGACCGAGGTCTCCCGCATCATCGGCCGCACCCGGATGGCCTCCGGTGGTCCCCGCCTCGTGCACAGCCGCGAGATGAAGGTGCTCGAGCGGTTCGGCGAGCTCGGCCAGGAGGGTCACACCCTGGCCATGCTGCTGTTGCGCCTCGGCCGTGGGCGTCTCGGGCGCTGAACCCGGCCGCTCCGCGCGGGTGTCACCCGCGGCGTAGACGACGGGAACGGTGGCACAGCAAGGCACGCGGAGGAGGAGTCGGGTGAACCGTCTCGGGGTCATCAGTCACTGCGCCGGATCCCGGAGCTCCCGAACCGAGCTCCGGGAGACCGTGGAACTCGCCTGTGTGGCAGAAGAGCTGGGGTTCGACTCGTTCTGGCTCGCGCAGCACCACTTCGGTGCGCAGCGCGGGCACTCCCCATCGCCGCTGGTCGTGTTGGCCGCGGTGGCCGAACGCACCAGCCGGATCCGGCTCGGCACGGCGGTGATCGTCGGCTCGCTCGAGGACCCGATCCGGCTGGCGGAGGATGCCGCAACGGTGGATGCGCTGAGCGGTGGCCGGCTCGAGCTCGGCCTCGGCGCGGGAGCCGACGCCGACATCGCCCGAAGGTTCGGACGGAACCACGACAGTCGGCATGCGGATCTGAGGTCCACTGTCGAGACCCTCGTCGAGCTCCTCGAAGGCGGCCTGGTCACCCCCGACGCACGCGGGATTCGCGACCGGATCTGGCTGGGAACCGCGTCCCGGCAGGGCATCGACCTTGCCACCCGGCTCGGCCTTGGTGTGCTGTCCGGACGCAGTTCGAGCCCGGCCGGGCCCACCGACGCGGGCGCTGCCCAGCTGCTCGCCGAGTACGTCGCCGCCGCGAATCGGCCCAGGGTGGGCTTGTCGCGTCCGGTGGTGTGCAGCGACGACGTCGCCAGTGCACGGAACCTGATCACCGACCAGATATCGGAATGGGTGACGCGCGGGATCGGGACCGGCAGGTTTCCCTCCGGCTTCACCGCCTCCGACTACCTGGACACCGGCCACATGTATCACGGCTCCGCGGAGACCATCGCAGACGAGCTTCGGCTCGACCCCGGGCTCCCGTTCGCCACCGACCTGCTCTGCAACGTCCAGCCGGTCCGGCTCACCCTGTCCCAGTGGACCCCGATCCTGATGGGGATCGCCCAGCGGTTGCGTCCCCTACTCACCGAGGGTGAGCACCCGGTCGCAGAGCTGCCCGAGAACTCGGTCGTCGTGGCTGACCACCACGACCGCCGCGCCGGCTGACGCCAGCTCCCGTATCGACCCGAGGACCCGCCTTGCGACCGTCGGGTCGAGGGCAGCCGTCGGTTCGTCCGCCAGCAGCAGGGGCGACCTCGCGACCAGCGCGCGGGCCAGCGCGACCCGCTGGCACTGCCCTCCCGACAGCTCGGACGGGCGGGCCGTCATCGGGACGTCCGAGAGGCCGAGTTCGGCGAGCGCGGCGGCCGCCGCCGTCCGTGCGGCGCGTCCGCGCATCCGCACCGGCTCGACCACCGATTTCCAGATCGGCCATCGAGGGTCGAGGCTCCCCACCGCGTCCTGGAACACCATCTGCACCGACCGTGGTTCGGGCGCCGCCTTCCCCGACCACCGCACCGTTCCGCCCCGCACCGGTTCCAGACCGGCCAGCAGGCGCAGCAGGGTGCTCTTGCCCGACCCGGAGGGTCCACGGATGCCGACGATCTCACCTCGATGGAGCCGGAAGCTGGTGGGCGCCAACACCTGCCGTCCTTTGTACTGATGCCGAACCTCCTCGACCTCGAGCACGATCGTGGAATCGTCGAGTGTCGATTCCACGCCAACGGGGTCAAGCGCGTCAATCAGGCTCCAGGTGTACGCGTCCTCTGGCTCGGCGAAAACCTGTGCGGCGGAACCCTCCTCGACCAGCGTGCCGTTTCGGAGCACGTAGACGCGGTCCGCGTGTCTGCCAACCAGCGCCAGGTCGTGACTGACGATCAGCAGGCTCTCGGTGCGCTCAACCAGGGTATCCAACACCGCGTTCGCGGTTGCCGGATCGAGAGCAGAGGTGGGTTCGTCCGCAACCACCAGCACTGGATCCAGGGCGGTCGCGGCCGCAATGCCTGCGCGTTGCTGCATGCCGCCCGACCACATGTGCGGCCACTCTCGGATCCGCCGTTCACTGTCCGAAACCCCGAGGTCGCGTAACCGGGTCGCCGCCGCACCGGACGGGACCGGACGACGTTTCGCACGCCACGCCTCCTCGACGTTCGCCCCGATTCGCATCAGGGGGTCAAGGCCACCGTAGGCATCCTGCGACACGTACCCGACCCGGCTGCCCCTGAGTTCGCGCAGGCCGTCCTCCGTCGCACCAACCGAGTCGCAGCCCTCGACCATCACCGATCCGCGCACTCGGGCGTCGGCAGGGAGCAGGCCAAGCACGGCCTTGATCAGGGTGCTCTTCCCGCATCCACTTTCACCGATGACCGCGACCGTCTCCCCGCGCGCCACCGAAATCGAGATGTCTCGCAGGGCCATGCGGCCGTCTGCATAGCTCACCGACAGCCCGGTCACGGCGAGGGCAGGGATCATCGGCTCGTGGCCGTCGACGGCGCCATCCGGCGAGGACGGTTCCGGGGACGATGTCGTTGCCAGGTCCGTCGTCATGCTCGTCCCCTTACCGATCCCCGGCGATGCAGACCGTCCGCGATCAGGTTGGCGGCGGTCGTCATTGCGAGGATCGCAGTGGCGGGGACGATGAGCAGCCAGGGCGCCGCGGTCAGGAACTTTCGGGCGTCGCCGAGCATGGCACCCAACTCGGCATCGGGTTGCTGGACACCCAGTCCGAGGAAGGAGAGACCGGCGAGCGCGACCACGATCCCGCCGAGCCGCAGTGTCGCGACGACGAACAGTCGCGGCATGACCGCGGGAACGATGTGCCGGAACGCGATCTCCGCCGTGCCGATGCCCGACAGGCGTGCTGCGGTCACGTACGGGCGGTGCGCCAGGTCCAGCGTGAGCGACCGCGCGAGTCGGGCGTCCGCGGCCCACGACGACACGATCAACGCGAGCAGCAGGTTCAGATAGCCCGGCCCGAGGAGCCCGACGATCGCGAGGGCAAGGACCAGGCTCGGGATGGCAAGGAGCACATCGATGACTCGGCCAAGGACGGAGTCGAGCCACCGAGGCGAAAGCCCGGCGATCACTCCGACGAGGATGCTCACCGTCATGGATCCGGCGAGAACCACGAGCGCGGAGAACAGGGATCGGCGCAGACCCACCACTACCCTCGCTGCCTGATCGCGCCCGAACTGGTCGGTTCCCAACGGATGCGCCGTGCCGGGGGGCCGCAACTTCGCCGTGTAGTCCGGTGCGTTCGGGTCTGTGCCGATCAGGTGCGGACCAAGGAGCGCCGCCAACACCACCACGACCGCGAGGCCGACCCCTGCCCGGAACGACCAATCCCGGCCTGCGGGTCGAACGGACCTGCTCCGTATCAACACGGCACACCTCGCGACCGTCGACGAAGCCGCGGATCGAGTGCTGCCGCGAGGCTGTCCGCGGCCAGGTTGACGGCAACATATGTCAACGTCGCCAGCAGGGCGAACGCCTGGATGACCGGCATGTCCCGGGTGGCGACCGACGACACGACGTACGCCCCGATTCCTGGCCAGGTGAACACCGTTTCGATGATCGCAGCACCGCCGAGGACGGCTCCCACCCCGACCGCGACGGCGTGCAGGTACGGCGGAAGGCTGTGCGGCAAAGCATGACGCAGCAGGGCCCGGCGAGGTGTTGCACCCCGACTGCGGGCCACCTCGACGACGGAACCACGCATGGCGTCGACGAGATTCGCTCGCAGGAGCCGCGACCACACATCGAAGAGGCCGAACGCCAGGCAGATCGCGGGCAACGCAACCGCCGACCATGACCCGTCGAGCACCACCCTGCCGATTCCCAGTTCGATCACGACGACCTGGATCAGCACGAGCCCGACGACGAATCCCGGCACCGACGCGGACACGAGCGCGATTGCGCGCGCGCCCGCGTCCGGCCACCGGTCGCGATAGCGGGCGGCGACCAACCCGAGCACCAAGGACAGTACGACCGCGAGAAGGACGGCAGTGAGCGCGAGCCGAAGGGTCGGCCCAAGCCGTTCGGCGAACTCCGTCGTCACGGGCCGACCGGTCACGTACGACGATCCGAGGTCGAAGCGCAGCACTCCCCCGAGCCAGCGCAGATACTGCTGCGGCAGAGGAAGGCCCAGCCCCAGTTGCGCACGCACCTCCGCCATCTGAACATCGGTCGGCTCGGGGATGCCCTGGGCGCCCAGCGTCAATCGAGCCGGGTCGCCGGGTGCCAGGGGCAGGAGCGCCCAGATCAGGACGCTCGCTCCCCAGGCGGTGACCACGGCCTGGACTAGGCGGCCCAGCGACGGCCCCACTGCCGCCCTCACGCCCCGGTGTCGTACCGAATGTGCCTGCGGACGTTCGACACCTCGTAGTCGGACCATTCGTCCGAGGTCACGACCGTGAAGTACTTGAAGGTTCCCGCGACAACGTAGGCCTGATCGACGACCAAGATCTGTTGGGCGCGTTCGAGCAACTCGTCGCGTGCACCCTCGTCGAAGGTGTGGCGGAGCGTGTCTCCGATCGCGTCGAGCTCCGGGTTGGAAATGCCCTGCGCATTCGACGATCCGCCGGTGGTCCACCGCACCAGGTACGGCTGCACGGGATCGGCCGTCCCGGACAACGATCCGCTCAGCGCAGCCGACGATTCCCAACCTGCCGGGTTCTCCTTGACCGCAGCGGAGTCTTCGGCGACGTCGATCTGCAGGTCGAAGCCGGCCTTAGCAACCTGCTCCTGGATGCCGATCGCCACGTCGGTGGTCTCGGGTCCCTGCGCCTGCGTGACGAACCGAACGGTGAGACGCTGCCCGTCTCTGGTACGGACACCGTCGGCGCCCGACACCCAGCCTGCAGCGTCGAGGAGGGAGTTCGCCTCGTCCAGGTCGAGCTTCTGGTTGTCCACCGCGTACGGCATCACGTCGGGGTACAGCCCCCCTGCGGCGGCGAAGGAGCCGTTGCCGATGTTGTCGGCGATGCCCTGGTAGTCGATGGCGAGGGTGAAGGCCTTCCGGACGTCGGTGTCGGTGAAGATGCCCTCCTTGAGGTTCATCTCGACGAGGAGGGACTGCAACGCCATCGGGGAGTTCTTGACCGCCACGTCGGTGCGACCGTCGAGCGCGAGTCGGGCGCCGGTCGACGGGTAGAACGCCATGTCCGCCTCGCCGCTCTCGACGCCAGCGATGCGGGCCTGCTCGTCCGGGACGACGTCCACGCTGATCCCGGTGAGTGCGGGCATCCCCTGCCAGTACCCGTCGTAGCGGGCAAGTTCGAGATCCGTGGGGGTCCATTCGGTGATGGCGTACGGGCCGGTGTAGGCGCCACTGCCGACGATCTTCGCAGAGTCCCCGGCCGCGGCTTCGACGGCCTCGACGTCGTAGATCTGCAGCGAGTTGTCGCGGGCGGCGAGACCGGCGGGCACCATCGCGTTCGGGCTCGGGGTGCGCAGGACGACGGCACCGCCCTCGACGACGGCCCGGGTGCCGGGCGCGAGGTAGACCTGCGCGGCCGTGGACTTCTCGATCTGCCGGGTCAGGGCCGCGGCAACCGCATCGGGGGTGACGGGCTTGCCGTTCTGGAAGGTCTGGCCCTCACGGAGCTCGATCACCCAGGTCAGGTCGTCGCGGCGTTCGACGCTCTCCGCGAGCCACGGCGAGATCGCGCCGTCCTCGTCGACCTGGAGCAGGTTCTCGGCGACGCCCCAGTCGAAGAGCCAGTTCGTCCCGGTGGCTGCGGGATCGAGTCCCGCGATCTTGTAGGAGTTGTAGATCGTCAGGTGGTCGTCCGCGACGCCGTCGGACGCGCCCGATCCGGACGAGCAGCCCGCGGCGACGGCGACCACGGTGACGGCGAGTGCTCCCGCACGCAGCGCGGCCCGCCACCCCGGGCGGGTGGTGAATATCGAGTTGTTCATGTCCATCCTCGTGGTGTTCTGGCCTTCGTGTGTCCGGCCCCCGACTCAGGTGTCCTGGCTCCCGGATCAGCACTCGCCCCCGGCCTTCCAACCATGCGGTCGTGGCCGAGCGTGGGGGTTCGCTCCTCGGTGACAGTTGCGGGACAGCCCCGGATTCGCACCGGTGTTCCCTGCGTCGGGTCGAACAGTACAAGACGAAAGCCGACAACTCGGGCGGCGGTGTCGCCGACCTGCGCTGCCGTTCGGGCAGGTTCAGCCGAGACACTCGTGCCGTGCGGAGACCCGGACGAGGTGGTCGCGGGCGATCACCGTGTCCCGGAGGATGGCGGCGAGTTCGTCGGTGGTGAGTCCGACGAACTCGTGCCACGGGCGGCACACGTCAGTGCACCGGAAGACATGCAGGACCAGATGTGCGACCGCGGGACTCGGCGCCGACCGCGACACCGCGAAGGACATCAGCCGCCTGCGGTCCCGCAGGGTCAACGCCGATCGCGTCCACAGGTGTGCATCGACGTAGTCCGCCGCGAGGGCAGGGACCCGCGCCACCGAACCGGTGCTCAGGCTCCCACCGCACGCTGTGCCACGCCGGTGTACTCGCTGAGCGGTCGGATTAGCGCGTTGGACTCGCTTTGCTCGATGATGTGCGCGGTCCACCCGGTGATCCGGCTCATCACGAAGATCGGGGTGAAGACCTCGATGTCGAAGCCCATCAGGTAGTAGGTCGGACCTGCGGGGAAGTCGAGATTCGGTTTAATCCCGGTGGCATCACTCATGGTGCGCTCGAGGATGTCGTACATGCGAACCCAGGCGCCGCCATCCGTTTTCGCGGCGACGTCGAGGAACGCCGTACGCATCGCAGGTACGCGCGAGTCGCCGTTCTTGTAGACCCGGTGGCCGAAGCCCATCACCTTTTCCTTGCGGGACAACTTGCCGCGCATCCAGGCCTCGGCATGTTCCGGCTCACCGATCTCAAGCATGGCGTGCATGACCGCCTCGTTCGCGCCGCCGTGCAACGGACCCTTGAGGGTGCCGATCGCGGCGGTCACGGCACTGTAGATGTCCGACAGTGTGGAGGTGACGACGCGCGCCGCGAACGTCGAGGCATTGAAACTGTGCTCCGCGTACAGAATCAGCGACACCTCGAAGGCGTGCACGATCTCCCGGTCCGGAATCTCACCGAAACACATGTTCAGGAAGTTCTCGGCGAACCCGAGATGACTGTGCGGGGCGATCGGGTCCAGGCCGTGGCGACGACGGTGATCGGCCGCCACGATCGTGGGCAGCACAGCCATCATGCGAAGCGCCTTCTCCCGATTGGCCTTCGGAGAGTTGTCCGCCTCCTCCGGGTCCTCGGCGCCGAGCCAGCTGATCGCGGTGCGGACCACGTCCATCGGATGACAGTTATCCGGCATTCTCGCCACGAGCGAGAGTAGGGAACGATCGGCGCGCCGACTGGCCCGCTCACGCTGACAGAACAGCCCCAGTTGGGCGTCGGTGGGCAGTTCGCCGTTCCACAGGAGGTAGGCAACCTGCTCGAAGGTGCAATTCACGGCCAGGTCCTGCACCGCATATCCCCGGTAGGTCAGCGAATTGGTCTCGGGAACGACCTTCGAGATCGCGGTGGTGTCGACCACGACACCGGCGAGCCCCTTGTGGATCGTCGGGACTGCCTTCGTCATTGGTTCCCTCCGAGCGTGAAGTTGAAGACTCCGGAATCGAATTCGTTGTAGCGCTCGTACTCGAGCAGCTCATACAGTCGGGAGCGGGTCTGCATCTGATCGACGAGACCCTCCTGCGTACCGCTCGCATGGATCTCGCGCAGCCCGGCCTCGATCGCTCCCATCGCGAGACGCAGAGTGGTGACCGGGTAGATCACGGCGTTGTAGCCGATGTCCTGCAATATCTGCGCCGGAACAAGTTTCGACTTTCCGAACTCGGTCATATTGGCCAGTAGCGGAACGTCCACTGCACCGCGGAACGCCTCGAAGTCGGCCTCGGTGCGCAGGGCCTCGGTGAAGATCAGGTCGGCACCGGCATCGGCGTATGCCTTCGCACGCTCGATGGCGGCATCCAGACCCTCGATGCCCGCAGCGTCGGTGCGGGCGCAGACGACGAAGTTCGGATCGCGCCGGGCGGTGACGGCGGCCCGCAGGCGCCGCACCATCTCGTCGGTCGACACGATCGCCTTGCCGTCGAGGTGACCGCACCGTTTCGGGTTGACCTGGTCCTCGAGGTGCAGGCCAGCGATGCCCGCGTCCTCGGCGGCCAGGACCGTGCGCGCGGCGGACATCGGCTCGCCGAAGCCGGTGTCGGCGTCGATGAGCACCGGCAGGTCGGTGACACCGGCGATCTGCTGACTGTGCGCCACGACCTCGGTGAGCGTGGTCAGGCCGATGTCGGGCAGCCCGAGCGCGGCGGAGAAGGCACCGCCTGAGACGTAGACGCCGTCAAACCCGATCTGCTGGATCAGCTTGGCCGTCAACGGGTTGATCGCACCGGGCAGGCGCTGGATGGTCCCGCCGGTCAGCCCGGCGCGAAGGGCGATCCGCTTGTCCGCGGCCGACGCGGCCGCGGCAATGAGGCTAGCCATCTCAGAACACACCCTTCGGCGACTTCGGCGCACGGGCGAGCACGTCGTCGGAGACGGTGACGCTAAGCCGGTTCAGCTCGCCCGCCTTCAACTCCGGTGTGCGCTGCGCGGCGTCGAGGAAGCGGTCCTGCTCGGCGCGGGCGATGACGCCGTCGGCGAGGGTCCGGAACTTCGCGATGTACTGCTCGCGCGCGAAGGGACGCGCACCCAGCGGATGCGCGTCCGCGATCGCGAGTTCGTCGACTATCACCTCACCGCTTTTCAGGGTGACCTCGGCGCGCGCACCGAACGCCTTCTCATTCGGGTCGGCGGAGTGGTATCGGCGCGTCCACTCCGGGTCCTCGGCGGTGGAGATCTTCGTCCACAACTCAATCGTGTCGGGGCGCTGCGCCCGGTCAGGAGCGTAGGACCGCTCGTGGTGCCAGGTCCCGTCCTGCAGCGCCACCGCGAAGATGTACATGATCGAGTGGTCGAGGGTCTCGCGAGACGCCGCTGGGTCGAACTTCTGCGGATCGTTCGATCCGGTGCCGATCACGTAGTGGGTGTGGTGGCTGGTGTGCAGCACGATCGACGTGATCTGGCTCAGGTCGCCGATCCGCTCGCGCAAGCGGAACGCCAGGTCGATCGGGGCCTGGCTCTGGTACTCGGCCGAATGCTCCTTGGTGTAGGTGTCGAGGATGCCGCGCTTGGCCTCGCCCGGTCCGGGCAACGGCACGTTGTACTCCGCATTCGGGCCACCGAGCAGCCAGGCGATGACGCCGTCCTCGCCCTCCCAGATCGGGGATGGCGCACCCTCGCCACGCATCGCCCGGTCCACGGCCTCGACGGCCATCTTGCCGGCAAAGGCCGGTGCGTACGCCTTCCAGCTGGAGATCTCCCCCTTGCGGGACTGCCGGGTCGCGGTGGTGGTGTGCAGCGCCTGCCCGACGGCCTGGTAAATGGTCTCGGTGTCGAGTCCGAGGAGGGTGCCGATCCCGGCGGCCGCGGCGGGTCCGAGGTGCGCAACGTGGTCGATCTTGTGCTCATGCAGGCAGATCGCACGAACCAGGTCGACCTGGATCTCGTAGCCGGTGGCGAGGCCGCGGATCAGGTCGTTGCCGCTGCGGCCAGCATGCTGAGCGACCGCGAGGATCGGCGGGATGTTGTCGCCGGGGTGCGAGTACTCGGCGGCAAGGAAGGTGTCGTGAAAGTCGAGTTCGCGAACAGCGACCCCATTGGCCCAGGCGGCCCACTCCGGGGAGAAGGTGCCGGGCACGCCGAACACCGCCGCGCCGGGACGGTACGGGTGCGTCAGTGCCTGGGCCCGCGCGTTGGCGACCGGGCGGCGCGTCAGCGAGGCCGCGGCGACCGAGGCGTTGTCGATGATCCGATTGACCACCATGTCTGCGGTGTCCGCGGGTACCGCGACGGGATCGGTCGCAACCTCGGCGATCTTCCACGCGAGATGCTCGTGCTTCGGGAAGTCCTCGGCGGAGCGATGGGTGCGAACGGGATGCGTCTTCACGATGATGTCCTCCGATGGTGGCGACGTCTGACACTGAGTTCTCAACCGGTAGAAGGCCGATCGAGGGCGATATCCACAACCTAGGGAGGAACCGGTACCACCGGAAGGGACTGAACGTGCGAAATTCGGTGGTGCGTGTCGGCGCATTCTGCGAATGGTGCAAATTCGCGGGGCGGCGCCGGTCCTGGGTCTCGGTTCGGTTGCCAGCGGCCGCTAGAGTCGTCGGTGCAGTTGGTTCGCCGCCTCGGTCCAGCTCGACGATCGGTCGGCACTTGGCCTCGACCCCGAAGGACGCCACCATGCAGAAGGTCTACGGCGGGCCGCGACTGCGTCGGCTGCGGGAGGAACGCGGACTGACGCAGTTGGAGCTGGCCCGAACGCTCGATCTCTCGGCGAGCTACGTCAATCAGTTGGAAAACGATCAGCGCCCCTTGACCGTTCCGGTCCTGCTCAAGCTGACCGCCAGCTTCGACCTCGATCCTCAGTTCTTCGCGGCCGATCAGGACGCACGGCTGGCGGCCGATCTCCACGACGTGCTCCGAGCGATCGGGTCCGGCACCCCCGGTGCGGCCGCGGTGGACGAGTTGGTCGCGCGGATGCCGGAGATCGGCGCCGCGTTGGTCGGCGTCCACCGCCGGTTGCTGGCCGCGACCGAACGGCTGGAGCAGTACAGCGCTTCCCTGTCCGCGCCGTCGGAGGCGACGACGGAACCTTTGGTACCCCTGCCGTTCGAAGAGGTTCGAGACTTCTTCTACGACAGGCACAATCACATTGCCGAGCTCGACGACGCCGCCGAGCTGATGTTCACCGCGAGCGGCCTGCGCCCCGGCTCCCTCGACACTCAGCTGACTGCGTTGCTCGAATCGGAACACGCCATCGTCGTCCGGTTGCGCACCGATCCGCCGGAGAATCCTGGTCCGAAACGTTCCTACGACGAGGCGAACCGCATCCTGACCCTGTCCCGGCACCTGACACCCGGGCAGCGGGCGTTCCAGATCGCAACCCAGCTCGCCTTTCTCACCCAGGCGACCACGATCGACGATCTCGTCGCGTCAGCAGCCGGGCTCGGCGAGGGGTCCCGCGAGGTGGCGAAGATCGGGCTGGCGAACTATTTCGCCGGGGCACTGCTGTTGCCGTACACCATGTTCCTCGACGCGGCGGAACGGTTGCACTACGACATCGAGATGCTGTCATTGCAGTTCGAGGTCGGCTTCGAGACGATCTGCCACCGGCTCTCGACGATGCAACGACCGACCCGGCGCGGAATCCCGCTCTTCTTCGTCCGCACCGACCGGGCGGGCAACATATCGAAACGCCAGTCCGCCACGGCATTTCATTTCTCCCGTATCGGGGGCAGCTGCCCACTGTGGGTGGTGCACGACGCGTTCGCGACGCCGGGCCGGATCCGCACCCAGGTCGCACAGATGCCGGACGGGCGAACGTACCTGTGGGTGGCCCGCACCACGGACGACGACCCCCGCCCGTACGGCACCGCGCGGCGTAGCTTCGCGATCGGGTTGGGCTGCGACATCACACATGCCGACCGTCTCGTGTACTCCCGGGGACTGCGCATCGATGAGCAGATGTCGCCGGATCCGATCGGCGCCGGATGCAAGATCTGCGAGCGCACCGACTGCGCGCAACGGGCGTTCCCGCAGATCGGGCGGCCAGTCTGGGTGGACCTGAATCTCAGCTCCCGGCAACCGTATCCACAGACGCCGTAGCGAACCCTCACGACGCGGCCCCTGTGCGCGGTCTCGGCAGCGGGGGCCACCGAGACCGCGCACAGGTACCGCAGGCGCCTACAGTGCGGCGCGCACCACGACGGTAGCGTCGACCATGTTCTTCAGCGACGCCTCGACCTCGACCGGGCCGCGGGTCTTCAGGCCGCAGTCGGGGTTGACCCACAGCCGCTCCGCGGGGACGGCCGCCAGTGCCTCACGAAGCGACGCGGTGATCTCCTCGACACCGGGAACGCGCGGGGAGTGGATGTCGTAGACGCCGGGGCCGACACCCAGGCCGAAGCCGGCCGCGTTCAGGTCGTCGAGGACCTCCATGTGCGAGCGGGCCGCCTCGATCGAGGTGACATCGGCGTCGAGTCCGGCTATGGCGTCGACAACCTCACCGAACTCGGAATAGCACAGGTGGGTGTGGATCTGGGTCTCGTCCCGGACGCCCGAGCTCGACAGCACGAACGACCCGACCGACCAGTCCAGGTACTCCTGCTGGTCCGCCTTGCGCAGCGGCAGCAGCTCACGCAGGGCCGGCTCGTCGATCTGGATGATCGCGGTGCCTGCGGCCTCAAGGTCGACGGCCTCATCCCGGATCGCGAGCGCAATCTGTCGAGCGCTGTCGGCGAGCGGCTGGTCGTCGCGGACGAACGACCACGCCAGGATCGTCACGGGACCGGTGAGCATGCCCTTGACCGGCTTCTCGCTCAGCGTCTGGGCGTAGCCGGTCCAGTCGACGGTCATCGGCTTCGGCCGGGACACGTCACCGAACAGGATCGGCGGGCGGACGCAGCGCGACCCGTAGGACTGCACCCAGGCCAACTCGGTGGCCGCGAAGCCGTCGAGCTGCTCCGCGAAGTACTGCACCATGTCATTGCGTTCCGGCTCGCCGTGCACCAGCACGTCGATGCCCAGTTTCTCCTGCAGCGCAACAACATCCGCGATCTCGGTACGCATACGCGAGACGTACTCGTCGGAGTCGATCTCGCCGGACCGCAGGGCGGCGCGGGCGACGCGGATGCTCGACGTCTGCGGGTAGGAACCGATCGTGGTGGTCGGCAGCAGCGGCAGTCCGAGCTTCTCGGCCTGCACGACGCGACGCTGGTCGGCGGGCGAACGACCGGCCGCGGTCAGCGCCTGCGCGACGCGGGCACGGATCTCGTCGTTACGCAGCCGCGGATCGCCCTGCCGCGACGCGACGGCCGCCGCGGAGGCGGCGAACGCGTCGGCGGCGGCGCGCGTGCCCTGGGCCAGCTCCGTCGCCAGCGCGACGACCTCGATGACCTTCTCGTCCGCGAACGCCAGCCAGGAGCGCAGCGCGTCGTCGAGGCCGGTCTCCGCCGCGAGGCTGTACGGGACGTGCAGCAGCGAGCACGACGTGGAGACGGCGAGCGCACCGGCGGACCCGAGCAGGGCGTCGAGCGAGGCCACCGCCTTCTCGAGGTCGGTCCGCCAGACGTTGCGGCCGTCGACGACGCCCGCCACCACCAGCTTGTCGGCCAATGCGGGCACCGCCGCGAGCGCGTCGGCATCGCCGTGCACGAGGTCCACCGCGATCGCCTCGACGGCGGTGCTCGCCAGTGCGGGCAGGGCGGGGCCGAGGTTGCCGAAGTAGGACGCGACGAGGATCGCGGGACGCTCCGTCAGGCCCGACAGTCGTTCGTAGACCCGGCGCGCGGTCTCGATCTCGGCGTCGGTGCGGTCCTGGACCAGCGACGGCTCGTCGAGCTGCACCCACCCGGCCCCGGCGGCGGCGAGGCGTCCGAGCAGGTCCTCGTACAGCGGAAGCAGGTCGTCGATGCGGCCGAGCAGGCCGTCGGCACCGTCGACGCCCTTCGACAGCAGCAGGAAGGTGACCGGTCCGATGACGACCGGACGGGCGGGTACGCCCTCGGCGATCGCCTCGTCCAGCTCGCCGAGCACCTTGGAGGCGTCGAGCTCGAACGTGGTGCCGGGCCCGATCTCGGGCACGAGGTAGTGGTAGTTCGTGTCGAACCACTTCGTCATCTCGAGTGGCGCGACGTCCGCGGTGCCGCGGGCGGCGGCAAAGTACCGGTCGAGCGGATCGGCGATGCCGCGGACGCGCTCCGGCAGTGCACCGAGCATCGCGGCGGTGTCGAGGACCTGGTCGTAGTAGGAGAACGTGTTGACGGGCACCGAGTCGATGCCGGCCGCGAGGAGGCCGGTCCAGGTCTGCGCGCGGAGGGTGCGTGCGACCTCGTCGAGTCCGGCACGGTCGAGGCGACCGGCCCAGTAGGACTCGATGGCGCGTTTGAGTTCGCGGCGGGGCCCGATCCGCGGCGAGCCCAGCACGGTCGCGGTGAAGCGTGGCTGATCAGAAGGTGTAGCGGTCACGAAACTGCTCCATGGCGTACGTAGGTGTGGCCGTCACCGGCAGACGGGTACACCTGACGAAGCCCTGCCACGGAACGTGGCTGTGCCGCCCATCCTGGGCGGAGCAGTGCCGCATACAGGTCCACCCGCCCTGTCCACGAGGCGACGAACCGCCGGGCACGGCGTGCCCGGCGCAGAGGGCAGGTCTTCGGACTCGCGGGCACCGGGCCGTGTCCGACCCGACCTACTGGCCGTCGCTTCCCGGGCTCTCACCCAGTGCGTGTGACGGCGGTCGTTCCTGCATACCGCTGCGGGACAGTCCCGGATTCTCACCGGGTTCCCTCTCACCCCGGGCCGGAGCATGCCCGACCGGGATTCGACGCCGCGCCGAAGTACTTCGGGGCTCCTCATGACCGGGACGCGGCAAACCGACTGCACCGACCACGATAGCCGCCCGCGGACCCGCATCGGACCCTGGTCGGTCCGGCGCACACCAGCGTTCCCCGACCGCGGCCGATAGGGTCGAAATCATGAGCCTCGACATCACCACCACCCCCGCCTGGCAGACGCTGCGCACGCACCACGAGTCGGTTGCCGACCGACAGCTGCGTGAGCTGTTCGCCGAGGATCCGGGCCGGGGCACCGAGCTCACCGTCACCGCCGGTGACCTGTACATCGACTACAGCAAGCATCGGGTGGAGCGGGAGACACTGCGCCTGCTGGTCGAGGTGGCGCGCGCGGCAGGCGTCGAGGAGCGGCGCGACGCGATGCTGCGCGGCGAGCATGTCAACACCTCCGAGGACCGCGCGGTCCTGCATACCGCGTTGCGACTGCCGCGGGACGCGCGGCTGATCGTGGACGGCCAGGACGTGGTGGCGGACGTGCACGAGGTCCTCGACCGGATGGGCGGGTTCACCGACCGGCTCCGGTCGGGCGAGTGGCGCGGCGCCACCGGCGAGCGGATCACCACGGTCGTCAACCTCGGCATCGGCGGCTCCGACCTGGGTCCGGTGATGGCGTTCCGGGCGCTGCGCCACTACGTCGACTCCGGCGTCACCGCACGGTTCGTCTCCAACATCGACCCCGCCGACCTGGTCGGCAAGCTGGCAGGCCTGGACCCGGCGACGACGCTGTTCATCGTGGCCTCGAAGACGTTCTCCACGCTGGAGACACTCACCAACGCGACGGCCGCCCGCCGCTGGCTGGTGGCGGCGCTCGGCGAGGAGGCGGTGCCGAAGCATTTCGTCGCGGTCTCGACGAACGCCGATCGGGTCGCCGAGTTCGGCATCGACCCGGCCAACATGTTCGGGTTCTGGGACTGGGTGGGGGGCCGCTACTCGGTGGACTCGGCGGTCGGGTTGTCGCTGATGTGCGTGATCGGCCGGGACGCCTTCGGCGAGTTCCTGTCCGGATTCCACCTGATCGACCGGCACTTTGCCGAGCAGCCACTCGAGTCGAACGCCCCGGTCCTGCTCGGCATGATCGGCCTCTGGTACTCGAGCTTCTTCGGCGCGGATTCGCGTGCGGTGCTGCCGTATTCGAACGACCTCGGCCGCTTCGCCGCCTACCTCCAGCAGCTGACGATGGAGTCGAACGGCAAGTCGGTGCGGGCCGACGGGTCCCCGGTGTCGACGCCGACCGGGGAGATCTTCTGGGGTGAACCGGGCACCAACGGCCAGCACGCCTTCTACCAACTGCTGCACCAGGGCACCCGGCTGGCGCCCGCCGACTTCATCGGATTCGCCGAACCCACCGACGATCTCGCCACCATCGACGGCGTCGGGTCGATGCACGACGTGCTGATGAGCAACCTGTTCGCCCAGACGAAGGTCCTCGCGTTCGGCCGGACCGCCGAGGAGATCGCTGCGGAAGGAACCGACCCGGAACTGGTGCCGCACAAGGTGATGCCGGGCAACCGACCGTCGACGACAATCCTCGCGCCGAGGATCACGCCGTCCGTGCTCGGCCAGCTGATCGCGCTGTACGAGCATCAGGTGTTCGTGGAGGGTGTGGTGTTCGGGATCGACTCGTTCGACCAGTGGGGCGTCGAACTCGGCAAGGTGCAGGCACTCGAACTCGAGCCGGTCCTCACCGCAGCGGACGCCCCGCAGCCGCAGTCCGACTCGTCGACCGACACCCTGGTGCGCTGGTACCGCGGTAGGCGCGGGCGCGCGGTCTGAGCGCCGTCGGGTCGCCCGTCACGCGGCGTGCCCGTGCGGCGGCAGGTGCAGCCAGGCGTCGGTGGTCCGCACGCTGCCGTGCCGGTAGGCGACCCGCGCGGCCAGATCGTTCTCGGTGAGCCAGCGCAGCGCCGCGACGCCCCGCCCGACCGCAGCCATCGCCGCCGCGTAGGCCCACAGTCCGTCGTCCGCGATCACGGTGACGCAGTCGACTCCCGGGTCCGGCCCGTCGGACGAGACGGCGGGCGCCCTGGCCGACGCCATCGCGGAGCCCGCCCGCACCTCGACACGGTCCGCGCCCCCGGCCCGCCGAGCGACGCCCGTCTCGACCTGCCACCCGCCGATCGGGCAGTGCCCCCAGGTCGCGACGACGTCGTCGACCCGCACCAGCACCCCGCACTCGAGGTCGTCGGCGGCGCGGCGGGCCACCCGATGCGCGGTCCCGGCCTTCGCGGTCGCGGTGAGGTCGAGGAACGTGCCGAACGGTGCGAAGACGGTGTCGCCATCGACCCGCACGTCGTGGAAGCACGGGGCGATCGGGACCGCGCCGATCGGATCTCGGGTCTCGATCGACACCGGTGTCACCGCACCGCCCGTCATCCGGGCCGCCCACAGGGCAGCACGAATCAGACCGCCGAGTTCGGTGCTGACCCGGACGGGGGTGCCCTGCGCCTGGTTGAGGCGGTGGATCTCCGCATCCCCGCTCCCGAGGTCGCAGACGGCCTTCACCTGCGTCATCGCGGCCTCCGTCAGCGCAGCCGCATCGGCGAGGGCCGCCCACTCGGTGACCCGCACCTCGACTTCGCTCCCCCACATCTTCCACACCGAACTCGGGGCCATCACACTGCACTCCACGACGATTCGACAATGCCACCCGCGGCCGGACGGGTGTTGAACCTCCAGTATGCGCCCCGTTCCTGTGGATGAACTGAAGGAATTCCGTGGGCACTCTACGGTGGTCCCATGCCGCAAGCAGCAGCGAACGAGTACGACGTCGTCGTCATCGGCGGCGGCCCGGCCGGCGAGATCGCCGCACAGTATGCCGTCGCGGGTTCCGACCGGACCGCCGTGATCGTCGAGCACGAACTGCTCGGCGGCGAGTGCTCGTACTGGGCTTGCATGCCCAGCAAGGCGTTGCTCCGTCCCGGGTCCGTCCGCGGTTCCGCGCGAGCGATGCCCGGGGTGCGGGAACCGCTGGGAGACAGCGCGCTCGACGTCCCGGCGGTGCTCGCGCGGCGGGACACCTTCACCTCCCATCATGACGACGCCGGGCAGGTCCGCTGGGCGGCCGGGGTCGGCGTCGACGTGATCCGCGGGGCGGGCCGGGTGACCGGCGAACGCACCGTCGAGGTCACCGGGGCGGACGGGGCCCGGACCGTGCTGGCCCGCTGCGCCGTCGTCCTCGCCACCGGATCGACCGCGACCGTCCCCGCCACCCCGGGACTGCGGGAGGCGCTGCCGTGGACGTCCCGCGACGCAACCAACCTGGTCGACGTTCCGGAGCGGATCGCGATCGTCGGCGGCGGCGTCGTCGCCTGCGAGGCCGCGACCTGGCTGCTCGACCTCGGGGCCAGCGAGGTGACGCTCCTGGTCCGCGGGCCCGGCCTGCTGACGACGGCGGAACCGTTCGCCGGGGACGCCGTTGCTGCCGCACTCCGGTCCCGCGGGGTGGCGGTCCGGACGGGCACCGAGGTGGCATCGGTGCACCGGGACGCACCACGCGACACCGGCATCGGCCGGATCCACGGCGGACCGGTGACCCTCACCCTCCGCGACGGCACCGACCTGCCGGTGGACGAGGTGCTCGTCGCGGCAGGACGCAGGCCTGCCACCGGTGACCTCGGCCTGTCCACACTCGGGATCGACACCCTCCGCACCGACGATCACCTCACCGTCGTCGGGGCACCCGGCGAGTGGCTGTACGCGGTCGGCGACGCCGCCGGGCGCACGCCCCTGACCCACATGGGCAAGTACCACGGCCGGGTCTGCGGCGACGTGATTGCCGCCCGCGCCGAGTCCCGGCCGATCGACGGGTCCCGGCACGCGGCGACCTCCGACCGGGCCGCCGTCCCGCAGGTGGTGTTCACCACCCCGGAGGTCGCCTCGGTCGGCCGGACCGAGCAGGACGCCCGCACAGCGGGTTTCGATGTGGAGACAGTCGAGCTGGACATCGCCGTCGCCGGATCCTCCCTGGCCCGAGACGACTTCGCCGGGCACGCGAAGCTCGTCATCGACCGCGCATCCGACACCCTGCTCGGGGCGACGTTCGTGGGCACCGAGGTCGCCGAACTGCTACACGCCGCCACCGTCGCGGTCGTCGGATCGGTGCCCCTGGACACCCTGTGGCACGCGGTTCCCGCCTACCCGACGGTCGCCGAGGTGTGGCTGCGCCTGCTGGAGGCACGCCGTGGCTGATCCCCTGGTCGTCACCACCGCCGACGGGCCGGTGCAGGGCCGTGAACAGCACGGGTTGCGGTCGTGGCGCGGGATCCCCTACGCGACCCCACCGGTCGGCGACCTGCGCCTGCGGTCTCCCCAGCCGCTCACCCCATGGACGGCGGTACGCGACGCCACCGAATTCGGTTGTGCGCCCCCGCAGTCGGGGCGGATGGCCGGGCCGGGTCGGTCCGGTGAGGACTGTCTGACCCTGAACGTTCTCACCCCAGCGACCCCGAGCATCGAACCCCGGCCCGTGCTGGTGTTCATCCACGGCGGCGCATACAGCGGCGGAGCGGCGTCCACCCCGCTGTACCGCGGTGACGCGCTCGTCCGCCGCGGCGACATCGTGTACGTCTCGATCGGCTACCGCCTCGGCGCACTCGGCTATCTCGACTTCACCGCCCTCTCCTCACCCCGGCGGCGATTCGACTCCAATCTCGGCCTGCGTGATCAGATCGCGGCGCTGCAGTGGGTGCAGCGCAACATCGCCGCGTTCGGTGGCGACCCCGAGAACGTCACGGTGTTGGGGGAGTCATCCGGAGCCAACGCCGTCACCACCCTGATGTGCACGCCGGCCGCGGCCGGACTGTTCCGGCAGGCGATCGCCGAAAGCCCGCCCGCCGCATCCGCGTACGGCCGCGACCGCGCCAAGGCGTGGTCGGCGGAGTTCCTCGAGCTGCTCGGTGCGGACGGCGACCCCGTCCGGGCCCTCACCGAGGCCACTCCCGAGGCGATGGTCCGTGCAGGCGACGCCCTCGTCGCGCGCGGCGCCGACGAGGCGCCGGGGACCCGCGCGTTCGCACCGGTCGTGGACGGGGACCTGCTGCCCCGGCATCCGCTCGACGCGTTCGCCGCCGGTCATGCGCATCCGGTGCCGCTGATCGTCGGCACCAACGCCAACGAGGGCACGATGTTCCCGCGCTTCCTCGACATCATCCCCACCGACCCGGTGCGGATCGAGAAGATGTTCGCCGAGACACAGCCGCGGGTGAGGGCACGCATCCTCACCGCCTACCCCCGCTACCCTGGGCGGCGCGCCGCGGTGCAACTCGGCGGCGACGTCACCTTCTGGGAGCCGTCGATCCTCGTCGCGCAGGGACACACCGCAACCGCCCCGACCTACTCCTACCGCTATGACTTCGCACCGAACCTGCTGCGCTGGACCGGGTTCGGCGCAACGCACGCCACCGAACTGCTCGCGGTATTCGGAGCGGTCGACCACCCGCTCGGGAAGGCCGCGTCCGCGCTCGGCGGGAGGGACGGCCTGCGCATGGTCACCAACATCGTGCAAACGCACTGGCTGCACTTCGCCAGGTACGGCAGGCCACGGGACACCTGGCCGCGGTACAGCATCGAGAACCGGGAAACGCTGATCGTCGATGCCCCCGCCCGCATCGAGCACGACCCGGACGGGGACAAGCGCCGGGCGTGGGTGGACTACCGGCACCGCCGGTGAGGTTGGACTACCGGCACCGCCGGTGAGGGTGCGCGTCAAGATCCGCGGCGGCCGCCGTCAAGGTCGCGTCAACGGCATTGCGATACGCCGCGGCCGCGCCGGATGCTCATTCCCGGGACGTCCCCGTCCCGTCCACTGTTCGATGCACTGACACAGGAGAGCACTGATGGGTTCCGCCGAGATCATTCCGTTCCTCGACTTCGCCGCCGACTTCACCGGCGCGGCGAGCGACCTGCTTGGCGCGGTGAGCTTCTTCACCGGTTCCGCCGGGGCGGCCGAGGAACTCGCCGGGTAGCGGACCCGACACCGCCGCACCAATGATTCGAGTGGGGCCCCGGCCGGGACCCCACTCGAATCATGTGCGCCGGAGACCGTGGAATCGCCACGATCTCGGGTGGGTTGGTTCGCGAGTGCTATTCCCCCGCACCGTTGTTCGGGTTGGTGCAGATGGTGCCCTCGCACGGCACCGCCTCCCCGTCGCCATTCGGGTTCTCCATCACCGCGCCGCCGTTCTCCTGCGGGTCCGTGCCTGCACCGTGATCCGGGTTGGTGCAGATGGTCCCCTCACACGGCACGTAGTTGCCGCTGCCATCCGGGTTCGGGATCGCATTCGGCCCGACGAAGCTCCCGGCCGGGCAGCCCGGATCCTCGTTCTGCGCACAGTATTCCGCGGTCAGGTTGTTGCCGGTCGAGCCGTCCGCCCCGACCGGGCCCGCCGCCGGGGTCGGGACCTGCGTCGGTGGAACCGCCCCGTGGTGCGGCACCTCGGATGCCGGGACCGGCACCCCGGCAGGGGCCTGCGCAGGCGCGGACGCCGGTGTCGTGGTGGTGGTCGTCGCTGCGGCCGTCGTGGTGGTGGTTGTTGTTGGTGTCGGCGTGGTGGTTGTCGGCGTCGAGTCGTCGCTGCCGCAGCCCGCGGTGAACAGTGCCGCGCTCACGGCGATGATGCCGATCATGGTCCGTCCGAACAAGAGTGCACCTCCCGAGTTGCCACCCTGCCCGGTGCAGGGCCGACCCGAACGGTAGCCCGGCCTCCCCCGAAATCGGGGGAACCGGACCGTTCGGGTCACTTCAGCAGTTTCGACATCCGCCGGTCCGCGAGGACCTTACCGCCGGTCTGGCAGGTCGGGCAGTACTGGAAGGACCGGTCCGCGAACGAGACCTCGCGCACCGTGTCCCCGCAGACCGGGCAGGGCAGCCCGGTGCGGGCATGCACCCGCATCCCGGAACGCTTCTCCCCCTTGAGCCGAGCCGCGTCCTGGCCGACCGACCGGGTGACGGCGTCGCCGAGCACCGAGCGCATCACCGCGTGCAGCATGGAAACCTGCTCCGGCGACAACTTGTTCGCCGTCGCAAACGGCGAGAGCCGCGCCTCGTGCAAGATTTCGTCGGAGTAGGCGTTGCCGATCCCGGCAAGCAACGACTGGTCGGTGAGCACGTTCTTGATCCGCGCCGCCGACCTCGACAACAGGTTCGCGAGCGCGGTATCGGTGACGTCGAGCGCGTCCGGCCCGAGCCTCGCGACGCCGGGCACCTCGGCGGGGGTGCGCACCAACCAGACCGCAAGCCGCTTCTGGGTTCCGGCCTCGGTGAGGTCGATCGCGGGGGTGGTGCCGTCCGGTGCGAACAGGTGCAGTCGCAACGCCAGCGGACCCTTCCCCGGTTTCGGCGGCGTCTGGCCGGGGTTGTCCTGCCAGCGCAGCCAGCCTGCCCGGGAGAGGTGCGTGATCAGCCACAGCCCGTCCTCCGCGCCGCAGCGCAGGCCGAGGTGCTTGCCGAACCTGGCGGCGCCGCTGATGTCGCGGCCCTGCAGGTCGCCGATCGGCGGGTCGAATGTCTTCAGCACACTCAGCGCGGCCACGTCGACCCGTCCGATCACCGCGCCGACCGCGTGGTCGCGCAGGAACTGGGCCAGGGCTTCCACCTCGGGCAGTTCGGGCATGCCCCCAGCCTAGGGGCGTCCCGGTGTCAGCGCCTGCGGACCAGGTAGGTGTCCATGATCCAGCCCTTGCGCTCCCGCAGCTCGGCCCGCACCCGGACGATCTCCTGCGACACCTCGCGCAGGTCCCCGGCGATCAGCGTCTCGTCGGGGGTGCCGAGGTAGGCGCCCCACCAGATGTCCCAGTCCCCGCCGAGGGTGGTGAAGCTGTTCTCCGCGTCGAGCATCACCACCGCGTCCCGGACGCCGTCGGGCAAACCCTCCCGCAGCCGCCGTCCGGTGGTGGTCAGCACCGGTTCCCCGATCCGGTTGAGCACGATGCGGTGCTGCGCGGCCAGCGACGACACGCTCGTCACGCCGGGGATCACCGTGTAGGCGAAGTCGACGACGCCGCGGCCGAGCACCCGCTCGACGATCCGCAGCGTGCTGTCGTACAGCGACGGGTCCCCCCACACCAGGATCGCGCCGACCCCGTCCACCGCCGCGAAGGCCTCCTCGAAGATCGCGGCGCGGCGGTCGTGCCAGTCGTCGACGACGCCCTCGTAGTTGCTCGGGGTCCGATCGCGGGGCGGGTCGACGATGTCGACGATCCGGTAGTCGCCACGCATGTGCTCGTCGAGCAGGCCTGTGCGCAGGTCGACGAGGTCCTGCTTCTCCTCGCCCTTGCCGATGACGAAGAACACCTCGGCCCGGTTCATGGCCTTGACTGCCTGGATCGTCACCTGGTCGGGGTCACCGGCGCCGACGCCGATCACGAGGAGTTCACGCATAGGCGCAGGCTAGCGCCCGTGAGTCCTTCCGGTCCTTCACGGGGCCGGAAGGACTCACGGGCGGCGGAGCCGCCTAGAATGGCCGCCGTGCACACCCCGTACGAAGACCTGCTCCGGCTCGTCATGGACACCGGGACCCCGAAGGCGGACCGGACGGGCACCGGGACCCGCAGCGTGTTCGGTCACCAGATGCGCTTCGACCTGCGCGAGGGCTTCCCGCTGGTCACCACCAAGAAGGTGCACCTCAAGTCGATCGTGTACGAGCTGCTGTGGTTCCTGCGCGGCGACTCCAACGTCGGCTGGCTGCGCGAGCACGGCGTCACGATCTGGGACGAGTGGGCGGACGCCGACGGTGAGCTCGGCCCGGTGTACGGCGTGCAGTGGCGGTCCTGGCCGACCCCGGACGGCGAGCACATCGACCAGATCACCAAGGTCATCGAGACCCTGCGAACGAACCCGGATTCGCGGCGGATGATCGTCTCGGCGTGGAACGTCGCCGACCTGGACGCGATGGCGCTGCAGCCGTGCCACGCGTTCTTCCAGTTCTACGTCGCGGAGGGGAAGCTCAGCTGCCAGCTGTATCAGCGCAGCGCGGACCTGTTCCTCGGGGTGCCGTTCAACATCGCCAGCTACGCGCTGCTCACCCACATGGTCGCGCAGCAGACCGGTCTTGAGGTCGGCGAGTTCATCTGGACCGGCGGCGACTGCCACATCTACGACAACCATCTCGACCAGGTCACCGAGCAGTTGTCGCGCGACCCGTACCCGTACCCGACGCTGGCGCTGCACAAGCGGGACTCGATCTTCGACTACACCTTCGACGACGTGCAGATCACCGGCTACCGGCACCACCCCGCCATCAAGGCACCGGTGGCGGTGTGATGCTCGGCGCGATCTGGGCGCAGGCCCGCGGCGGCGTGATCGGCAGGGGCAACACCATCCCGTGGCGGATCCCCGAGGACATGGCCGCCTTCAAGGCGGTCACCAGCGGACACCCGGTGATCATGGGCAGACGGACCTGGGACTCGCTGCCGCCGCGGTTCCGGCCGCTGGTCGATCGCCGGAACATCGTCGTCACCCGGGACCGGGACTGGTCCGCGGACGGCGCCGAGGTCGTGCACTCCGTCGACGACGCGATCACCCTGGCCGCCGACAACCACGAGGCGTGGGTCATCGGCGGCGGCGAGATCTACGCCGCCGCGCTCGGCCGGGCAGATCGGCTGGTCGTCACCGAGGTCGACCTCGACGTGGACGGCGACGCGTACGCCCCCGCGCTCGGCCCCGAGTGGGTCGCGTTGAGCACCGGCGACTGGCAGGAGTCGAGCCGCGACGGCACCCGATTCCGCTTCGTCACCTACGCCCGAGCCTGAGCGTCCCGGCGAGTTCTCCGCCGCCCGGCGCAGGGTGGGCCATACTGCAGGGGCAGGACCTCCCAGTCGGTCTTTCCCAGCGAGAGGCAGCCCCATGGACAAGAAGTCGCTGACCGCCGTTGCGCGGCAACAACTCAAGCTCGCCAACGCCGCGTCCAGCGGACGGAGTTCGCAGACGATCTACGGCGGCCATCAGCGCAGCCTGCGGCAGACCGTCGTCGCGCTGACCGCCGGGCAGGAGCTCGCCGAGCACGACTCCCCCGGCGAGGCAACGCTCCTGGTGCTCAGCGGCACCCTCACCCTGATCGCGGGCGACGACTCCTGGAAGGGATCGACCGGCGACCTGCTGGTGATCCCCGCCGTCCGGCACCGCGTCGAGGCGGTCGAGGACGTTGCCTTCCTGCTGACCGTCGCGAAGTAGCCACCCGCAACGGCCGGAGGTTGTCCGGATGAGCGAGTTGTTCGAACGCGACGGGGTCGTCGGCGACCTGCACCGACCCGCGGGCGATCCGGTGGCGGCGCTGCTGCTGACGCACGGAGCGGGGGGCGACCGCACCGCGCGACTGCTGCAGCGTGCGGCCGCCGACTTCGCCGCAGCGGGCGTGCTGGTGTTGCGCTACGACCTGCCGTTTCGGCAGCGGCGACCGAAGGGACCCCCGAGCCCGTCCACCGCGGGCCAGGACCGGGACGGCATCGCGGCCGCGGCGGACGCGATCCGCGAGTCGGTCACCGCGCCGGTCGTGCTCGGCGGCCATTCGTACGGCGGACGGCAGGCGTCGATGATCGCCGCCGAGCGGCCGGGGATCTGCGACGGACTGCTGCTGTTCTCGTACCCCCTGCACCCGCCGGGCAAACCCGAGAAGGCCCGCACCGCGCACCTGCCGGATCTGCGCTGCCCCGCCGTCTTCGTGCACGGCACCCGCGACCCGTTCGGCACTCCGGACGAGATGCGCGCGGCGATGGACCTGATCGCCGCGCCGCACACCCTGGTCCTCGTCGACGGGAGGGGGCACGATCTCGCGCCAGACCGGAGCCCGGCGGTACCGCTCGCGGTGGAGGCCGCGACCAGCGCATTCGGGTGGGGGTGAGCCCTCCGCGCCGGGGCGGCGTCACCGCGTTTGCCAGTATGGAGTGATGGGTGCCAATCTGCTGATCGTCGAGGACGACGACCGTGTCCGGGCCGCGCTGCGGCTGGCGCTCGAGGACGAGGGGTACGACGTCGACGAGGCGCCGGACGCGGAAACCGCGCTGGACCACCTCCGACGCAGCGGTCCCCCGGACGTGATGATCGTCGACCTGATGCTCGGCGAGATGGACGGCTTCACATGCATCCGCCTGGTCCGGCAGGGCCACGACGTGCCGATCATCGTCGTCAGCGCGCGGGATGACACCCACGACGTGGTCGCCGCGCTGGAGGCGGGCGCCGACGACTACGTGACGAAGCCGTTCGAGATCAAGGAGATCACCGCCCGGATGCGGGCCCTGCGCCGTCGCGCCGGTGCGACCGGCGAACCGAGCGCGCCCGCCGACATCATCCTCGACCCGGACCCGCGGGCCCCGCTGGTGCTCTCCCCCGGCGGCGGCGTCGTCCGGCGCGGCGACGAGCAGGTGCACCTCACCCTGACCGAGTTCCGGCTGCTGTGCGAGCTGGCCCAGTCGCCGGGGCTGGTCCTGAGCCGCGCCATCCTCCTCGAGCGGGTGTGGGATCGCGGCTTCTTCGGCGACGAACGGATCGTCGACGTGCACGTGCGCCGGCTGCGGACCAAGATCGAGCACGACTCGTCGGCGCCGCGCATCGTCGTCACCGTCCGCGGACTCGGCTACCGGTTCGATGCCCCGCGGTAGGTTCCGCCTGCGTGGGCTGGGTCTGCGCAACCGGGTCATTCTGTCGTTCGCGGTCGGGGCGGCGCTGGTGTCGTTGGTGCTGTCGTTGGCCGTGTTCACCACCAGCCGCGAGTACATGGTGGGACAGCGGGAGCGGTCGGCGCAGCGCCAGACCGCCACCCACGCCGACTTCGTCCGCAGCGTGCTGTACGCGTCGGATGCCCCCGCCGAGGATGTGTTGCGCGCGGTCGATCTGCCCGCGGGCACCGTGCTGTTGCTGGACCGGCAGGCGCGGTGGTCCACCTCCGACCCGGGCATCGCACCGACCCTGCTGCCCGACGAGCTGCGGGCGTCGTCGGCGGACGAGGGCAGCGCGACCATGCACGCCACCATTGCGGGCAGGCCCTACATCGGCGTGCGGTTGGTCCTCAACGATGCGGGCGACATCCTGTACGAGTTGGCGCCGCTCGACGAACTGCACTCGACGCTGCGGATTCTGCGCATCGTCCTGATCTCCTGCGCGATGCTGACCACCGCCGCCGGCGCCGCGGTCGGGTTCTGGGCGAGTCGGCGGGTCCTGAAGCCGCTGCACGAACTCGCGGGGACGGCCGCCCAGATCTCGGGCGGCGATCTCACCACCCGGCTGACCCTCACCCGGGATCGGGACCTGGACACGATCACGACCTCCTTCAACACGATGGTGGACTCGCTGCACCAGCGGATCGAGCGCGAGCGCCGGTTCTTCGGCGACGTCAGTCACGAACTGCGCACGCCGTTGACCACGCTGATCACCAGCGTCGCCGTGCTCGATCGGCAGCGAAGGGAGATGCCGGAGCGGTCCGGTCGGGCGCTGGACCTGATCACCGCCGAACTCGACCACCTGCGACGGCTGCTCGACGACCTGCTGGCGTTGGCGCGGTCCGAGGCGGGGTTGCACCAGGACGAGCTGGAGCCGATGTCGGTGGCGGACCTGCTCACCCACACCATGGTCCGCTCGCGTCGGTCCCCGCAGCTGGTGACGATCGAGTCGGACGGCCGGGTCGAGGGGCGCAAGCTGGCGCTGGAGCGGGCGCTGGCGAATCTGATGGACAACGCCGACCGGCACGGCGGCGGCCTGGTCGGCATCACGATCCGGGTGCGCGGGCCGGTGGTCCTGATCGACGTGGACGACCGCGGCCCCGGCGTCCGGGCCGCCGATCGGAATCGGATCTTTGAACGCTTCGCGACCGCCCATCCGGGGCGGCGCTCGGCGACCGGGTCGGGAACGGGGCTGGGTCTGGCGCTGGTCGCCGAGACCGTTGCCGCGCACGGAGGGACGGTGACCTGCGGGGATCGCCCCGGCGGCGGGGCCAGATTCACCATCACGCTTCCGTGTCTCCCCGAATCGGATCCGTAACACGATCGCAAAACAGGCGACCGGATCACCTCAACATCGTTCGCGCACGCTGGAGTGCGAAGCCGTCACCTGACAGCGCGGCCGAGCCGCGCCCGACACTGCGGCCGGGCTGCGCTCCTGTCATCAGCGGCCTAGCCGCTCGTGTCATCAGCGGCGAAGACGCTCCCCGTCCCCCGTGTGTCAGCGCGGCGACGGGCCAAGCCGAACGGAGGCCCATGCCCGACCTTCTCGACCCTCCCGCGCACGAAGGAACGACGGTGCTGCGCAGGCCGCGCCTGTCCGACTCCATCCGGATGCAGCAGATCGCGAAGGATTCGCGGGTGCTCGACGTGAACTCGGCGTACGCCTACCTGTTGTGGTGCCGCGACTTCCCGAACACGTCCGCCGTCGCCGAGATCGACGGGCGGGTGGCGGGGTACGTCACCGGCTATGTGCGTCCCGAATCCCCGGACACCCTGTTCATCTGGCAGGTCGCGGTCGACGAGGCCGCCCGCGGGCGGGGTGTCGGTGTCGCGATGCTGGACCGAATCCTCGACTGGACAAGAGGATTCGGTGTCCGGTTCCTCGAAACCACCATCACGGCGGACAATCCCTCGTCGATTGCGATGTTCACCGCACTCGCCAGGCGGCGCGACACCGGCATCTATGCCCGCCCCCTGTTCGCGGCCGACCACTTCCCCGAGGGGCACGCCGCAGAAGACCTGTACACCATAGGACCGATCCACGGAGGCGGACGCCGATGACCACAGTTCTCTCGCCCGACACGACGATCTTCGACCAACGCGAATCCGAGGTTCGCAGCTATAGCCGGTCCTGGCCGACCGTGTTCACCCGGGCCAGGGGCACCTGGATCCAGGACGAGACCGGCCGCGACTACGTCGACTTTTTCGCAGGCGCAGGCGCACTCAACTACGGACACAACAACCCCGTCCTCAAACGCGCCCTCATCGACTACCTCGAATCCGACGGCATCACCCACGGACTCGACATGCACACCACCGCAAAGCGACGCTTCCTCGAAACCTTCGACGACCTCATCCTCACCCCCCGCCGACTCGACTACAAAGTCCAATTCCCCGGACCCACCGGAACCAACGCCGTCGAAGCCGCCCTCAAACTCGCCCGCAAGGTCACCGGCCGCGAATCGATCGTCAACTTCACCAACGCCTTCCACGGCATGACCCTCGGATCACTCTCCGTCACCGGCAACTCCATGAAACGCGCAGGCGCCGGCATCCCCCTCGTCCACTCCACCCCCATGCCCTTCGACAACTACTTCGACGGCGAAACCCCCGACTTCCACTGGTTCGAACGCGTCCTCGACGACAGCGGCAGCGGACTCAACCGCCCCGCCGCCGTCATCGTCGAAACCGTCCAGGGCGAAGGCGGCGTCAACATCGCCCGCCCCGAATGGCTCCGCGCCCTCGCAGACCTCTGCTCCACCCGCGACATCCTCCTCATCGTCGACGACGTCCAAATGGGCTGCGGCCGCACCGGCCCCTTCTTCTCCTTCGAGGTCGCCGGCATCACCCCCGACATCGTCACCCTCTCCAAGTCCATCGGCGGCTACGGCCTCCCGATGGCCCTCACCCTCTTCAAACCCGCACTCGACGTCTGGTCCCCCGGCGAACACAACGGCACCTTCCGCGGCAACAACCCCGCCTTCGTCACCGCCACCGCCGCCCTCGAGCAGTACTGGGCCGACGACATCCTCGCGAAGTCGGTGCGGGCGAAGGGCGCTCAGGTGCACACCGCACTCGCCGACCTGTCGGCACGGTTTGAGGGCCTGGACACCCGCGGTCGCGGGCTGGTCCAGGGTCTGGTGTTTGAGCGACCCGAGCAGGCGGAGGCGGTGTGCCGAACGGCGTTCGAGCGCGGACTACTCGCCGAGACGTCCGGCCCCTCCGACGAGGTCGTGAAACTCCTTCCACCACTGACCATTTCCACCGACGAACTCGAACTCGGCCTGGGGATCCTCACCGAGTCCGTGACGGCCGTGTGCCGAGAGCAGGAGCTGCGAGCATGATCGTGCGTACCACCGACGAGATCACCGACACCGACCGCGACATCACCAGCGAGGACGGCAACTGGCGCTCGAAGCGGATCGTCCTCGCTGGCGACGGCGTCGGATTCTCCTTCCACGAGACCACCATCGCCGCCGGATCGGTCAACGAGTTCCACTACGCCAACCACATCGAGGCGGTCTGGCTGATCGAGGGCGACGGCATCCTCACCGACCTCGACAAGGGCGAGGTGCACCGGTTGCGTCCGGGCACCATGTACCTGCTCGACGGCAACGAGCGGCACCGGGTCGAACCGGTCACCCAGATGCGGATGCTGTGCGTGTTCAATCCCCCGGTCACCGGGCGGGAGGTGCACGACGAGAACGGCGTCTACCCGCTGCTCACCGTCGCCGAGCGCGAGCCCGTCGATGCCGATGCGTGAGGGTGTCGACCGCTATCCCAGTCGGGTGGCCGACCTGCCCGAGGTGCTGGACCGCCTCGACCCGGTCCTGTGGGGCACCGACCGGCATCCCGAACTGGCGCACTTCGAGGAGAACGGCTACCTGCAGCGGATGCGGGCGATCTCGGACGAGACCGCGGCGGCGTGCCGGGCGGAGATCGAGCGGATCCGGTCGGATCCGGCGCTGGTCGGGGACGAGCGGATCGTGCGGGAGGAGTCGAACGCCGACGTTCGCTCGATCTTTGACGTCGTCGCGCTCAGCGCGGTGGTGCGGGAGGCGATCGCCGAGTCGGGCGCCGCGGACCTGGCCCGGCGGATCCTCGGCAGCGAGGTGTACATCCACCAGAGCCGGCTCAACCACAAGCCGGGCTTCGTTGGCGGCGCGTTCTACTGGCACTCCGACTTCGAGACCTGGCACGCCGAGGACGGAATGCCGGCACCGAGGGCGGTTAGCGCGTCGATCGCGTTGACCCCCAATGAATCCCACAATGGTCCGTTGATGATCTTGCCGGGCACCCAGTGGGTGTTCGTGCAGTGCCGCGGCGAAACCCCGCCGGACCACCACCGCGAATCACTGGTGACGACGACACCCCGGATCGGGGTTCCGTCGGAGACGGCGGTCACCGAACTGGCCGCCGTGCACGGCATCGACGTGCTCACCGGGCCCGTCGGGTCGATGACCGTGTTCGACAGCAACGTGCTGCACGCGTCGGGCGGCAACATCACCCCGATGCCGCGCTCGAACATCTTCGTCGTCTTCAACAGCGTCTCCAACCGGCTCCAGCACCCGTACGCGGCGAGCACCCCCCGCCCGCTCCACCTGGCAGCGCGGGGCTGACCCGCCAGCGAGCCGGGCACCGGGCCCCGTCGACCATGCCCCCAGTAGGCTCGGGGCATGGTCGACGATCCCGCCAGCGGCCTGAATCAGCTGCTCGGCACCGTGCACCGCCGCCTCGGCGAGAGCGTCAGTTCCCCGCGGACCCTGCGTGATCTGCTTGAGGCGGTGCTGGTGGTCGGCGCCGGTCTGGACCTGGACACCACCCTGCAGCGGATCGTGCGGACCGCCACCGAACTGCTCGGGGCGCGGTACGGCGCACTCGGTGTCCGGGCCCCCGGCGGCGGGCTGTCGGAGTTCGTGTACGAGGGCATCGACGCCGCCACCCGCGCGTCGATGGGCCACCTTCCGGAGGGCCGCGGCCTGCTCGGGCTGCTGATCGAGGATCCCCGGCCGGTCCGGATCCGCGACCTCGCCACCCACGCCTCCTCGATCGGGTTTCCCCCGAACCATCCCCCGATGCGCAGCTTCCTCGGGATGCCGATCATCGTGCGTGGTCTGGCGTTCGGCAGCATCTACCTCACCGAGAAGCGCGCCGGCCCGGAGTTCACCGACGAGGACCAGACGATCCTGACGGTGCTGGCCGAGGCGGCGGCGCTGGCGATCGACAATGCCCGACTGTTCGAGCAGTCCCGCACCCGGGAACGCTGGCTGACGGCGATGTCGTCGATCACCTCGCGGCTGCTGATCGGCGGTTCGGTACCCGAGACCCTGGACCTGCTGGTGCGGCAGGTACGTGAACTCGGCTCCGCGGACGCGGTCACCCTGGTCGACACCGTCGACTCGGATGGGGCCGTGCTCGCATCCACCGATCCCCGACGAACGGTCGGGCAGCGGGTCGACTTCGCGGAGCTCAACGCGGGCGCGGTCCGGTCGGCGACGGTGCCGGTGTCGGGCCCGCAGCACGTCCAGGGCGCGCTGGTGGTCAGCGCGGGGGCGGGCGGGCCCGACTGGGACCCGGACGAGATGCAGCGGCTCGCGTCGATGGCGGACCTGGCGGCGGTGGCCCTCGAGTTCGCGCACCAGCAGCGTCAGCAGCGGCTGCTGGACGTGCTCGCCGACCGCGACCGGATCGCCAGGGACCTGCACGACAACGTCATCCAACGCCTCTTCGCGACCGGGATGAGCCTGCAGTCGATTGCCGCGACGGCGTCGGGTCGTACCGCGGAGGTGCTCGCCAGGTCCGTCGAACAGCTGGACACCACGGTCCGCGAGATCCGCACCACCATCTTCGATCTGCAGTCGGCGGAGGCCACCCCGACCGCCGGGCTGCGACGGCGGCTGCTGGACGTGGTCGGCGAGCTGACGTCCGAGGTCACCCCGTCGGTGCAGTTCTCCGGGGCGATCGACACCCTGGTCCCCCAGACCATCGCCCTGCACGCGGAAGCCGTTCTCCGTGAGGGTCTTTCCAATGCGCGCCGACATGCCGCCGCGCGCTCGATCACCGTCACGGTGACGGCGGCCGACGAGTTCGTGGTCGCGATCGCGGACGACGGGGTCGGCATGTCCGGCGCCGAACCCCGCAGTGGCCTGTCGAATCTGGCGAAGCGGGCCGCGGCGTGTGGCGGCGCCTGCGAGGTGCGGTCCGCCCTCGGCGGCGGCACCACCCTCACCTGGCGCGCACCGCTGCTGTGACACCGAACGGGCGGTTGCCGGGACATCGACCGAGTGGCCGGCGCGGCAACCGCCCGTTCGCTGGTGCGGGTCGGGTCAGGCGATCGGCGGGAGGGTGACGACCTGCCCGGCGTAGGCAAGGCCCGCACCGAAACCGATCAGCAGCGCGGTGTCCCCGGCCTTCGCGTCGCCGGACCGCAGCAGCTGCTCCATCGCCATCGGAATCGATGCGGCACTGGTGTTTCCGGCCTCCACGATGTCGCGGGCGACGGCGACGGAGTCGGGCACACCCAGCGCCCGGACCAGCGCGTCGGTGATCCGGCTGTTGGCCTGATGCGGCACGAACGCGTCGAGGTCGTCGACGGTGACACCGGAACGCTCCAGGGCGTCGCGGCAGGCCTTCTCCAGGAAGGTCACCGCCCACCGGAAGACCGCCTGCCCGTTCATCCGAATGTAGGGGCGCTCGGCATCCGCACCGCGGTCCGCGACCTCGGCGAAGTACGCCATGAAGTCCTTGTCCTGCTTGATCGCCGCGGTCTGCGCACCGTCCGATCCCCACGCGACCGGGCCGATCCCTTCGACGTCGGACGGTCCGACCACGGCGGCACCCGCGCCGTCGGCGAAGATGAATGCGCAGGTCCGGTCGGACGTGTCGAGCAGGTCCGACAGCCGTTCGACGCCGATCACCAGGACGTGCCGCGCCTGGCCCGCCCGCACCAGGGCCGCCGCGTTGCCGAGCGCATAGCAGAACCCCGCGCAGCCGGCGGAGACGTCGTAGGCGGCGGTGTCGTGCATGCCGAGTTCGGTGGCGACCACCGCGCCTGCCGAGGGCCCGAGCACCATCTGCGACGAGGTGGCCAGCACCACGGCGTCGACCTGATCGGCGGCGATCCCGGCGGCGGACAGGGCGTCCCGCGCGGCGGCGACGCTCATCGAGACGATCGTCTCGTCGTCCGAGGCCCAGTGCCGGGCGGTGATCCCCGATCGGGTCCGGATCCACTCGTCGGAGGAATCGATGCGGTCGACGATCTCGGCGTTGGGAACGACGCGGCGGGGCCGGTACACCCCGAGACCAAGGAGCGCCGCGTTGGCGACGGGTGTTGCGGTGGCGATCTGGGCGGGCATGACATCCTCTCGCTATGAACCGACCGGTTCACGTCCGAATCCGATCTAACATGAACCGATCGGTTCACACAAGCGAATCGGAGGATTCCCATGACGCCGCCGCGCCCGCGCGCCCGCCTGCTCGCGAGCACCATCACGATGGTGCAGGAGTGCGGGATCCACGCGGCCGGGCTCACCGAACTCCTCAAGCGGAGCAACGCCTCCCGAAACTCGCTGTACCAGCACTTCCCGGCGGGCAAGAGTCAGCTGGTCGAGGCCGCGACCCGGATCGTCTCCCGGGTGGTGCACTCCCACCTTGCCGCGACCGCGGACGCCCTCTCCACCGCACCGTCGATCGAGCACTGGCTGGACGAGCTGCTCGCGTTCTGGCGCGAGCCGCTCGAATCGAGCGACTACCGGCTCGGTTCGTTCATGATGGCCGCCGCGCTGGACGAATCGGATCCGGCGGTGCGGGCCGCGGCCGGGCAGGCGTTCGACGAGTGGACGGCCCGACTCGCCGACGGACTGGTCGCGGCCGGGATCCCCGCGGCAACCGCACGGCCGACAGCGGGCCTGCTGCTGTCGGTGATCGAAGGCGCGATCGTGCAGGCCCGCGCGCTCGGGTCGAGCCGCCCATTCACCGACGCGCACGGGCAGCTGACGGTGCTGCTGCGGCACCACCTCGACGGCGCGCGCTGACCGCGGCCGGAGTCCGCGTCACCGTCCGCGGCCGGGCCGGCCCCTCAGCTCGGTCGCCAGCACCGCCGCCTGCGTGCGGCGCTGCATCCCGAGCTTCGCCAGCAGCCGGGACACGTAGTTCTTCACCGTCTTCTCCGCCAGGTGCATGCGGGCCCCGATCTCCCGGTTCGTCAGCCCCTCCCCGATCAGGTCGAGCACCACCTTCTCCTGATCGGTGAGCACATCGACGAGACCGCCCTGGGTGCGCTGCTCGCGGATCCGGGCCAGCACCGCTGCCGTGTCCCGGTCGGCGAACAGGGAGCCGCCCGCGGCGACGGTTCGCACCGCGGAGATCAGGTCGGTGCCCAGTATCTGCTTGAGCAGGTAGCCGGACGCGCCTGCCATGACCGCGTCGAACAGCGCCTCGTCGTCCGAGAACGAGGTGAGCATCAGGCACCGCAGCCCCGGATGCATCGACCGCAGTTCGCGGCACAACTCCACCCCGGACCCGTCGGGCAGCCGCACATCGAGCACCGCGACGTCGGCGCCGGACTCCGGATACCCCGCCAGCGCACCCGACACCGAGGACGCCTCCCCGACGACGGTGAGGTCGGGGGCGCCGCCGAGCAGGTCCACCAGACCCCGCCGCACGATCTCGTGGTCGTCGACCAGGAACAGCCGTGTCTGCATGCTCCGATCCCAGCACATCGGGACCTTCGGCACTATCGGCCGGGGTCCCCGTCGGCGAGGCTCGACGCCGTGACCGACCTGACCACCACCCGACCCGCGTCCGATGCCGCTGCCCTGTTCGAGACGGCGCTGGAGATGGCGTCCGCGGCCAAGCGCGGCAACGTCGCCCGGTGGGCCGAGGTCAAGTCCGCCCGGCACGACCCGGACGCGCTCGCGTTCCTGAACTCGGTCCTGCTCGGCGTGCTGATCGAGAATGACGCCGTCCGCCGCGGCGTGCACCCCACCGACGTGTGGGCGCAGTTGCGGGCGGGCGGGCTCGACGAGTTCGGCTGAACCGACACCGACGCTGCCGCGTCGCACGCGCGAAGGGCCGGTACCGATCGGTACCGGTCCTTCGCGCGGTGCGGGTCGGCCCGGTTACGGCGTCGGACGCACGATCAGCACCGGGCAGTCCGCGGTGCTCATCAGGGCCGCGCTGGTCGACCCGAGCAGCATGCCCGCGAATCCACCGCGGCCGTGGCTGCCGACGACGAGAAGCTGCGCCTGCTCGGCGAATTCGCTGAGCACCCGGACCGGCCGGTCGCGGCGGACCACCCGCTGCACCGGCACGTCCGGGTACTGCTCGATGTGACCGGCGAGCCGCTCCGACAGCACCGCCTCCTCCGCGGACTGGATCGAGCGCCAGTGCGGATCGTCCTCGGTCGCGCCGAGGGACGGCTGCACCGACACGTCGCTCCACACGTTCACCGCGATCAGTTGCGCGTTCCGCGCGGACGCCTCCCGGAACGCGGCAGCGAGCGCGTCCTCGCTGATCTCGGAACCGTCGACGCCGACCACGATCGGGCCCTCGGTCGGCGGCCTGCCGTCGAGCGTGCGCCCGCGAACCACCGCGACGGGCGCCGTCGAGTGCGCGGCGACCGCGCGGGCGACCGACCCGAGCAGCGCCCCGCTGAATTCGCCGAGCCCCCGATTGCCGAGGACGATCATCGACGCCCGCGGCGCGTACTGGAGCAGGATCTCCGAGATCCGGCCCTCGTGCAGCTTGCTGTCCACCTCGAGCGGACCCACCTCCTCGGCGGCCTCGCGGGCGAGTACCGCGGCGCTGTCGAGGTGGGCACGGCCCGCGTTCTTCAGGTCGTCGCCGTAGCCGCGCACCAGATAGGGCTCGGTGTAGTAGTAGGCGGGTACGTGCACGACGGAGACGAGCAGCAGCGGAAGCGTGCGGGCCGCGGCCGTTCGCGCCGCCCACACCACGGCCGTCGACGCCGATTCCGATCCGTCCACGCCAACCACGACGGGCTTGCCTGCGCTCATGCTGCTCCCTCACTCGGCTCGAGACACTGTCGGTGCCCATTGTCCCGGTTCCGGGGCCGCGCCGCGTCGGTCGACGGTCCGTGTCGTGCGTCGCGGCCATCACCCCCGCCCCGCCGGGAACCATGAGGCGGGGGTGTCGCGCCGCTACGCGTCGATGATGGAGCGCAGCTTCTCGATCTGGGAGACCCGGCCCGCGGTGTCGGGGGCCATCGGGGTGACGGTCAGGGTCGTCGCGCCCGCCTCCTTGAACGCGGCCACCCGCTCCCGGACGTACCCCTCGGGGCCGATCAGCGAGATCGCGCGCACCAGTTCGTCCGGCACCGCGGCCGCGGCCTCCTGCTTCTTGCCGTCCAGGTACAGGTCCTGGATGGTCTTCGCCTCCGCCTCGTATCCGTACCGGCAGGCGAGATCGTTGTAGAAGTTCTTGCCGCGCGCACCCATGCCGCCGATGTACAGCGCGAGGTGCGGCTTGATCCATTCCAGCATGTGCTCGACGTCGTCACCGATCGCGAGCGCCGGGCCGGCGTAGATCTCCAGCTCGCCCAGCGCCGGGTCGCGCTTGGCCTTGCCGGCGTCCAGCGACTCGCCCCACACGGTCCGGGCCTTCTCCGGGTGGAAGAAGATCGGCTGCCAGCCCTCGGCGATCTCGGCGGTCAGCGCCACATTCTTTGGGCCGAGCGCGGCGATGACGATCGGGATCCGTTCGCGCACCGGGTGGTTGATCAGCTTGAGCGGCTTGCCGAGCCCGGTGCCCTTCTCGGCGGGCAGCGGCACCTGGTAGTACTTGCCGTCGTACTGCACCTTCTCGCGGCGCCACACCTGGCGGCAGATGTCGACGAGCTCGCGGGTGCGCCCGAGCGGGGCGTCGTACTTCACGCCGTGGAAGCCCTCGATGACCTGCGGGCCGGAGGCACCGATGCCGAGCACGAACCGTCCGCCGGAGACGTAGTCGAGCCCGGCGGCGGTCATCGCCATCAATGACGGGGTGCGGGTGTAGATCTGGAAGATCCCGGACGCCAGCTTCAGGCTGGTGGTCTTCGCGGCGAGGAAGCCGAGCTGGCTGACCGCGTCGAACGAATAGGCCTCGGCGATGAACGCGATGTCGAGGCCCGCCCGTTCGAGGTCGGCGACCTCGGCGACCGTTTCGGCGAACCCGCCGCTGTAGGTGATCTGGGTTCCGATGTGCACCGGGACACTCCAATCGGCTGTGAGGTGACTGCTCGCTAGGACATTACGCAGCCAGGTCGGGAAACCGTAGGACCGAGGCGAGCGGGATCGATGACCCGGGGGCGGGTGACGGTCGCCACGGCACGGCGGCGGATGTAACCAACCCCACAGTTTTGCATCAACCTGCAAGTTTGCAGAGAACTGCACTTTCCGTACGTTGGTGGGGGTGAGCACCCCCACCGGCCTGCGCGACCAGAAGAAGGCCGCCACCCGCCTGGCACTCAGCGAGGCCGCGATCCGCCTCGCGAAACCGGCCGGCCTCGGCGGCGTCACCGCCGAGGCGATCGCGGCGGAGGCCGGCGTGTCCACCCGCACGTTCCACAACTACTTCGCCTCCAAGGAAGAAGCGGTGCTCTACCGCTTCGAGGCCGACGTCGCGGGCTGGGTGGAACGCCTCTACGCGCGCCCCCTCGACGAACCGATCTGGGACTCCCTCGAGGCGATCGTCCTGTCCATCGTCCTCGATCCGGTCCGCGATCTGGAGGACGTCCGCGCCGAGATGATGCTGATCGAGGACAGCCCCGCGCTGCTGGCCCGCCACATCGCCCTGCACGGCCGGGTCACCCGCACCCTCGGCGAGGCGATCGCGGCGCGCACCGGGACGGACGTCGACACCGACCTGTATCCGAACGTGCTGCAGATGGCGGTCGGCACCGCGGCCAAGTCCGCGATCGAGCTGTGGCTCGGCGGCAACACCGGCCATCCCACACCGGAGCCCCTGGTCCGGGAGACGTTCGCGATGCTGCGTGCCGGGCTCCCGCAGCCGACTCCCCGCAGACCCCCCGCCGCCCGGCCAGCGCCGCCCGTCCCCTAACCGATCACCGACCCGCCCAGCCACCCGCACCCCCGACACACGAAGGGTCCTTCATGGCCACCTACCTGTACCGGATCGGCAAGTTCGCCTACCGGCGCAAGGGCACCGTCCTGTCCATCTGGCTCGCCATCCTCGTCCTGATGGGTGTCGGCGCCGCGACCCTGTCCGGCCCGACCAACGATTCGTTCTCCATCCCGGGGACCCCCGCGCAGAAGGCGCAGGACCTGATGGCGGAACGGTTCCCGGCAGGCGACAAGGACCCGTTCAGTTCGATCTCCGCGCGGTACGTGTTCGCCGCTCCGGAGGGTCAGACCCTCGACAGTCCGGGGAATCAGGCCGCGATGGATGCCACCCTCGCGCAGATCCGCGGCATCGAGTTGGTGGATCCGGCCGCGAAGGTCGACCCGGCGACCGCGTCACCCGAGGAGTCCCGGGGCGCGCTGGTCAACCCCGTCGTCGCGAACGAGCAGCTGACGGCGATGACAACCGCGCAGGCCGAGGAGACCGGGAAGCCCGTCGACCAGGCCCTCGCCGATGCGCAGGCACTCTCCCCGCTCAGCCCCGACCGGACGGTCGGCTACGTCGAGGTCCCGTTCGGCGGCGACTACCAGGATGTCACCACCGAGCTGACCGACCGGATCGACGCCGCGGCGCAGGTCGCACGGGACGCCGGGCTGACCGTCAAGGTCAGCGGCTCCGCCGCGCAGACCCCCGAAATGCCGGGCGGATCCGCCGAACTCATCGGCCTCGCCGTTGCCGCCGTCGTGCTGATGCTCACCTTCGGTTCCCTGGTCGCGGCCGGCCTGCCGCTGATCTCCGCGATCATCGGTGTCGGCATCGGCTCGCTCGGTATCACGGTCGCGACCGGCTTCACCGAGCTCGGGTCGATGACACCGACCCTGGCCGTGATGATCGGCCTCGCCGTCGCGATCGACTACTCGCTGTTCATCGTGTCCCGCTTCCGGCACGAGATCACCGTCACCGGCAACCGGGAGGAGGCCGCGGGTCGCGCGGTCGGCACCGCCGGATCCGCGGTGGTGTTCGCGGGCCTGACGGTGATCATCGCGCTCGTCGCGCTCCGTGTCGTCGGCATCAAGTTCCTCTCCGACATGGGCATGGCCGCCGCGTTCGCGGTACTGATCGCGGTGCTCGTCGCGCTGACCTTCCTGCCCGCCTTCCTCGGCCTGCTCGGCAGGAAGGCGTTCGCGGGGCGGCTACCGTTCGTCACGGCGCCGGACCCGGAGGCGGAGGACGCGGCCCCCGGTCCGGCCACCCGCTACGCGGGCTGGGTCGGCCGCAGGCCCGCGATCCCGCTGATCGCCGGCATCGCCGTCCTCGGCGTCCTCGCGCTGCCCGCCGCCGGACTGAAGCTGGCCCTGCCGTCCGAGAGCACCGGCGACCCCGCGACCAGTTCGCGGCAGGCGTATGACCTGGTGTCCGACGCGTTCGGCCCCGGCCGCAATTCCCCGCTGATCGTCGTCGTCGACGCCAAGGACGCCACGGTCCCGGCACCCGAGGCGTTCGGCACGGTGGTCCGGACGATCTCCGAGCAGGACGACGTCGTCAACGCGCAGATCGTCGCGATGAACCCGGCCGGGGACACCGCCCAGATCCTCGTCACCCCCGGCAGCGCCCCCACCGACAGCCGGACCGTCGACCTGATGCAGTCGATCCGCGACGGCGAGGGCGACCTGCACGAGCAGATCGGCGTCAACTACGGCGTCACCGGGCAGACCGCGTTGGAGACGGACATCTCCGATCGACTGCTCGGCGCACTGGTCCCCTACCTGATCATCGTCGTCGGGTTGGCGTTCATCCTGCTGATGCTGGTGTTCCGGTCGATCCTGGTGCCGCTGACCGCGGCCCTCGGCTTCCTGCTCAGCGTCGCGGCCACCTTCGGTGCCACCGTCGCGATCTTCCAGGAGGGCTGGGGCGGGCTCATCTCGAACCCGCAGCCGCTGGTCAGCTTCATGCCGATCTTCCTGATCGGGGTGGTGTTCGGCCTCGCGATGGACTACCAGGTGTTCCTGGTGACCCGGATGCGCGAGGAGTACGTGCACGGTGCGTCCGCGAAGGAGGCCATGACCATTGGCTTCAGCCACGGCGCCCGCGTCGTGTCCGCGGCCGCGCTGATCATGATCTCGGTGTTCGGCGCGTTCATCCTCGAACCCAACTCGTTCATCAAGTCGATCGGGTTCGCCCTCGCCGCCGCCGTCCTGTTCGACGCGTTCATCGTCCGGATGGTGATCATCCCCGCGGTGATGGCGGTGCTCGGGGACAAGGCGTGGTGGCTGCCAAAGTGGCTGGACAGGATCCTGCCGAACGTCGACATCGAGGGCGAGAAGCTCCGTCGCGAACTGCCCGACGAGCAGGCCAGCCCGGCACCGGCCGCACCATAGCCCGGGTTCCGGCACGACACCTCCGGCCGCGTCGCCACCGCGACGCGGCCGGAGGTGTCGTCCGGCCCCGACCCGCTTCCCGACATAGGCTGGGTGAACGCGCCGGGTGGCACCACCCGGCGCCGAACGGCGGACGGGAATTCGATGACCCAGCAATCCCATTCGGAGCCGGTGCGCGGCGCAACCGCGGGCGCCCGCGCCGGGCTCGGCCTGGCCAGCAAGGTGGCGCTGACCACCGGCGCCGACTTCTGGCACACGGCCGCGATCCCGGAAGCGGGGGTGCCCGCACTGTTGGTCACCGACGGGCCGCACGGCCTGCGCAAGCAGTCCGAGGGCGGCGACGCCCTCGGACTCGGTGACAGCGTCCCCGCGACCTGCTTTCCGCCGGCCGTCGGCCTCGGGTCGAGTTGGAACGTCGACCTGATCCATACCGTCGGCACCGCGCTCGGCGACGAGGCGCGCGCCGAGGGGGTGTCGGTCCTGCTCGGGCCGGGGGTGAACATCCGTCGATCCCCGCTGTGCGGACGGAACTTCGAGTACTACTCGGAGGACCCGTTCCTGGCCGGGACACTCGGCGCCGCCTGGGTGCTTGGCGTGCAATCCCGCGGCGTCGGAACCTCACTCAAGCATTTCGCCGCGAACAATCAGGAAACCGACCGGATGCGGGTCGACGTGCAGGCCGACGAGCGCACCCTCCGCGAGATCTACCTCCCCGCCTTCGAACGCATCGTCACCACCGCCCGACCGTGGACGGTGATGTGCTCGTACAACACGCTGCGGGGCGTAGCGGTGAGCGAGAACCGGTGGCTGCTGACGACGGTGCTCCGCGACGAATGGGGTTTCGACGGCCTGGTGATGTCGGATTGGGGCGCGGTGAACGACCGGGTGCGCGCTCTGGCCGCTGGGCTGGATCTGACGATGCCGGCGGCGGCGGGCGACGACGCGGTGATCGCGGCCGTCGAGTCGGGAGCGCTGGACGAGGCGATCGTCGACACGGCGGTGGAGCGGGTGCTGGCCCTAGTTGACCGGGCGACCGCCACCGACGCGGGCCGCTATGACACCGACGCCCACCACGCGCTCGCCGCCGCGGCGGCAACCGAGTCCGCGGTGCTACTCATGAACGAGGGCGGGCTGCTGCCGCTCGAGGCGACGGCGCTCGAGTCGATCGCGGTGATCGGCGAGTTCGCTCGCACCCCACGATTCCAGGGGTCCGGCAGTTCCCAGGTCGTCCCGACCCGCGTCGACTCCGTCCTCGACGCGATCACCGAACTCGCCGGGACGGCTGCGCGTTTCGCGCCCGGGTTCCGGTTGGACGGGGTCGCGGACCCCGACCTGGTCGCGGAGGCGGTGACGCTCGCCGGGTCGGCGGACACGGTGCTGCTGTTCCTCGGGCTACCGACGGCGGTCGAGTCGGAGGGGTTCGACCGCACCGGCCTCGCCCTGCCCGCCGACCAGTTGACCCTGCTCGATGCCGTCGCCGACGTCAATCCCCGTGTCGCCGTTGTGCTGTCGAACGGCGCGGTGGTCTCGGTCGCCGAGTGGCGGGACCGCGCGCAAGCGATCCTGGAGGGGTGGCTGCTCGGGCAGGCCGGTGGGTCCGCGACGGTGGACCTGCTGTTCGGGCTGGCGACGCCGTCGGGTCGGCTGACCGAGACGATCCCGCTGCGACTCGAGGACACCCCGAGTCGCCTCAACTTCCCCGGCTCCGACGGCGTCGTCGTCTACGGCGAACGAATCCACGTCGGGTACCGCTGGTTCGACACCCTGGACGTGCCGGTGGCATACCCGTTCGGATTCGGCTTGTCCTACACCACCTTCGACTACGCCGACCTCGCGCTCGACCCGTCCGGCGACGGCCTGACGGTGTCGTTCACCGTCACCAACACCGGCGACCGGGCCGGGGCGGAGGTGGCGCAGGTCTACGTCCGCGACGTCGAGTCCACCGTCGATCGGCCGGTCCACGAGCTGAAGGGCTTCGCGAAGGTGCTGTTGGTGCCGGGCGAGTCACGGCAGGTGACGATCGCCCTCGACGAGCGCGCGTTCGCGTTCTGGTCGGTCCGCGAGCACCGCTGGGTGGTGGAGGCGGGCGACTTCGAGATTCGGGTCGGCGCGTCCTCACGGGATATCCGGCTGGCCGGGGTCCACACCTCCCCCGGTGACGGGATCCCGCCGACCCTAACCGGGATGTCCACGCTCGGCGAGTGGTTCACGCATCCGATTGGCGGGCCGCTGCTGGCGGAGGCGTTCGCGGCGGCCGGCGGCGGCCCCGGACTCGGTGACGTGGATCCGCTGCTGCTGAAGATGGCGGCGGGCGCGCCGCTGACGAAGCTGGCGGCGTTCAGCCCCGGCATGACCGGCACCGTCATCGACGGGCTGGTCGAGGCCGTGCGCGAGCACACATTCCGCCCCTGACACCGCGACGAGAGGCGGCGAGATGAACAGTCCGAAGCATCTGGCACCGGAGGCCGTCGAACCGGGCGCTCGGACCAGGAAGCTGCGCACGCCGCTGTTCTGGGCGGCCCCGATCCTGGTGGTCGCGCTGCTGATGTCGCTGCTTGCGGCGCTGTACCTGGGCGGGATCCTGGACCCGAAGGGGAGCCTGCACGGCTTTCCGATCGCCGTCGTCAACCAGGACGAGGGGGATGTGCCTCCGGGGTCGGATGCCCGGCAGAACATCGGCGAGCAGATCGTCGCGGGCCTCACCGACGGGATTCCCGCCGACAAGGTGGACCTGCGGCAGGTCGGGATCGGCACCGCGCAGTCGATGCTCGACTCCGCGGAGGTGTACGGCGCGATCGTGATCCCGTCGGACTTCACGAAACGCATGATGATCCTCGCCCAGTCCAGCGTGGTGCCGGGGGATGTGGAACGCCCGATCATCACGGTGTACACGAATCCGCGGGCAGGAACGTTCGGTGTCGGGATCGTCGAGGCCATCACCGGGCCCGCGATGGAGACGGTCAACGAGACGGTCGGCAGGCAGGTCACCGAGCAGGTCGCCGCCGGGGTCGGCGACACCCCGGTGCCCGGCGCGTCCCGGCTCACGCTGGCGGAGCCGATCAACGTGCTGACCGTCCCGCACAAGCCGCTGCCGGACGGCACCGGGAACGGGCTGTCCGCGTTCTACTACGCACTGCTGGTCATTCTCGCCGGATTCACCGGGGCGATGATCGTCAACACCCTGATCGACGGCATGCTTGGGTTCGCGCCAACCGAGTTCGGCCCGCGGTATCTGCACAATCCGGCGGTCGAGATCTCGCGGCTGCAGACCCTCGCGGTGAAGTGGGCGGTGATGCTGGTGGTCGCACCGCTGGTGTCGGGGTTGTACGTGTGGATTTCGCATCTGCTGTCGATGCCGCTGCAGAACGCGTTGGGACTGTGGCTGTACGGCACGTTCGCGATCGCGGCGGTGGGGATCACGGCGATGTCGGTGCTGGCGATCTTCGGTACCGCGGGCATGATCATCAACCTGATCATCTTCGTCGTCCTCGGACTGCCGTCCGCGGGCGGCACGATCCCGATCGAGGCCACCCCGCCGTTCTTCGGCTGGCTGGCGAGCTTCGAGCCGATGCACCAGGTGTTCCTCGGGGTGCGGGCGCTGCTGTACTTCGGCGAGGGTGGGGCACGGGAGTTGACGCACGCGGTGACGATGACGGCGATCGGGTTGGCCGTCGGCCTGGTGATCGGTGCGGTCACCGCGGCACTGTACGACCGCAAGGGGTTCCACCGCGGGGTCGCGACGACGCCGGCCTGACCGGGGTCAGAGGAGCTTCGACCCCTTGCCGATCCGGCGGCGCAGATCCCGCATCAGCAGGCGGCTCCCGCCGTTCCGGATGAAGCCGGGCAGGAACCGGTTGACGAACGAGACGAAGATGAACAGGTGCTCGAATCGGCGCCGGTCGTCCGCGGTCCACTCCAGTCCGAGTTGTTCGCGGAACAGCGGCGGCAGGAAGCCGATCGTCAGGAAGCGCAGCAGGTTCCGGAACGGTGCCCGGATCGGCCACGCGATCATCTGCAGTCCGACGAGGTCATCGACGAAGCGGGCGGTCTCCTCGTCGAACCGGACCCGCGCGCAGGCGGTGTTCCAGTAGGTGTCGAAGTCGGCGCGGGTCGCGGGCCACATCTCCTCGGTGACCTGCAGCGTCGTCCCGAGCGTGGCGGACCGTTGGTAGAAGTGCTCAAGGTCATCCGCCGACAGCTTCCCGTGCAGCAGCTGGTGCGAGTCCTCGAACCCGATGTAGAGGCAGGCCGCGACCCACAGCTGCAGTTCCCTGTTGAAGGCGTTGTACTCGACCGGGCTGGTCTCGTCGGATCGGACGTGTCGGTGCGCGCCGTTGACGGCCTCCCGGTAGGCGGCACGTTCGTCGTCGGTCCCGAGGATCGCGACGGCGAGATACTGGGTGGTGGTGCGGGCCCGCTTCCACGGATGCTGCATCAGCGCCCCGGACGGCACCCTGCTCTCGATCACCCCGCACGCGACCTCGGGCCAGCCGATCTGCATGACCACGTTCGCGGCAGCTCCGGCGAAGGACCAGAAGTCGAGGGCGTCGGTGAGATCCGGGTGCTTCCGGGCCACCCGGGTGCGGGTGGTGGTGATCGCGATGCGGGTCTGCGCGGCGGTCAGCAGCGGTGGGTGTCCGAGATCGACATAGCTGCGCGGCATGCGTCCCCTCCGACTGACACCCGTTGACGAAACAGTCTGCATTTCACTACTTCTCGTCGGTGTTGACGTCATCCCCCCTCCTCGACGACGTCAACACCACAGCGAATTGCCGTTAACATACCACCCGCGCGGCGCCCGTCAAGAGGGTTCCGTCGACCCGGCCGACAGGCCGTTGGCGGGTACCCCGCTACACTTCCTAGTTGCACCGGGGTGACAGACCCCGACGCCCTCGTAGCTCAGGGGATAGAGCACGGCTCTCCTAAAGCCGGTGTCGCAGGTTCGAATCCTGCCGAGGGCACAGAGACACCGCCGCCCTCCGGCGGGGTGCGACCACGCGATGGACCGCCAGCGTCACACGCAGGCGGGCAGGGTTCAATTGTCGACGGTCAGCGCCGGGCCCGGCTCACTCAGTCTCGTCGCTGTGCGCCCAGGCGGCCAAGACGCATGACCTATGACCCCGCGCCCGTCGCTCCTACCAGGTGTGCACGCAGGGCATCGGCAACCATCCCGGGATTCTCCAGCATCGGTATGTGCCCAACGCCGGGCAGGACCACCTCCGCCACGTGGTCAGGCAGTTCGTCGATCAGTCGCTGCATGCACTCTTCCCGGGTGAGGAATGAGTCGAACTCGGACAGGATCAGGGTCGTCGGCGCGGTGACCCGGTCGAGGTGGGTGAGCGGCCCGTCCCGCAGGAACGCCAGCTGGATCGGCAGGTAGACGGGGCAGTGCGACACCGCGCGGAGCACGTTGGCCGCGTCGTCGGGGGTGACGGCGTCGAGATCCCTGCTGCAGTTCCGGATGATCGGACGCTGGAAGCGCTCCCTGGTGGCCACACGGTCGCCGAGGAGACGGGCGACCGCCGCCAGCGGAAACTGCGCGGTGAACCCCACCCCGAGCCGGAACTCGGTTGCCGAGAATCGCTCCCATCCCCCACCGGGATTGATCGCAGCCAACGATCGTGCACGACCTCGCCGCTCGAGTTCGAAGCCGACCTGTCCGCCCAGGGAGTTACCCGCAACGTGGCAGGTGTGCCAGCCAAGGGCGTCGAGGTTGCGTTCGATTCCGTCGGCAAGCCCACGAATCCCCAGTTCCCGCATGCGCAGGCGCGGGCCGCCCCAGTGCCCCGGCATGGTCATCGCCAGGACGTCGTAGTCGCTCGAAAGGTCATCGACGATGACGTGCCACACGTGGTGCGAGAGCGTGAATCCGTGCAGCAGCAGTACCGGATCCCCCGCTCCCGCCCGATTCACGGATGTCACGAACTCGCCGCTTCTCATCACTTCCTTCTAGCAGAGCGCACCCGGGGCAGTCCACGCGTTCGGCTCGCCTCCGAGGCCGAACGGCCATCCGCCTGCCCGGTTCGGACATATGGGACCATCAAGGCATGGAACCCCTGAAGCCGTGGGAGATGACGTGGCTCGCAGCCCATTTGCGCCACTACCTCGTCAATGCTCGCCGATTCTTCACGGGGTGGCGGATCACGGAGATCCCGCCCACGGACCACCCTGACCGCGATCGACGCTGAGGCGCCGGCCGGGCTGGCGCGATAGCCTCCGTAGCCGGTGGGGAACCCAACCCCAGATTTCAATCTGCCCCATAGTCGGCGCATTCCGGTGGGGATCTCACAAGGGTGCTGACGCTGACGGCTCGACGACTTCCGTTGCAGAATCGAGAGACATCCTGTGTTCATAGCTAGTCTTGACCGTCGCCGGTACGAGAAGTCCCATGGCGCATTCCTCGCAATGGTTGGCGTCGCTGCTGTAACTGGCATCGCATTGGGGGCCAGTGCACTGTTCGGGTACGAACGCGGAGTCGACGGGGCCGTGACCTTGTTCTCGCTGTCGGTCGGCGGTGTCGCTACCGGAGTTCTCGAGGCGCTGGCACGTAAGCGTTGGGGTACCGGCGTGCCGATCGTGCTTTTGATCCTGAACTTCGTTCTCACAGCTGTTGGCGTCTGGCTGCTGACAGATCTCATCCCGCGTTAGCATTCGCCTCCCCGGCAGGAGGGTGAACCGGTCCGGGAATCAGCTCACACAGTTCGGCGTCGACGTCCATGCCGCACGCTCGACACCGGCACGAAGGCGTTCTTCACCGACCCGCATTCTCCGTGACTGCGTCCGACCATCGAGAACACGAACGCCGTTTTGCGACAGTGTTTTCCGAGGAGAACGGACGTGTCACCTTGGAGCGCCGAAGATCTCGAAGCGGTCACGTTGGCCGTCAATAACCGACCGCGGAAGGTGCTCGGCTGGAATCCGGCCGAGGTGTTCGCCGAGCAGTTGCAGTTGCTCGAACAAGGCGATGTTGCGTCGACCGGTTGAGTCCGCCCCGATCGTTCAGCGGCAGGCAAGCAGCGACTCAATCGCACCCCAGCGAGAGCGGCATCCACACAGGTTATGGAACGCGAATATTGTTGCGCATCAATCACATCCACACTCGAACACCCTTGCCATCGAACACACATACGAGTAACGTCGAGACATGGACCTCGACGAGCTACTCACCACACCCAACCGGGTACAGGCGTGGCAACTCGACGAAAACACCCTGCTCACACTCATCCCCGAACTATCCGAACGACTGCGCCAACTCGACGCCCTCCGCGTCCACCTCGTCCACGAGATCGACGAACGCGGCACCACCCACACACTCGGCGCATCCTCCACCCAAGCCTGGCTCTCCGACACCAGCAAACTCACCCCCGCAGTCGCCAAAACAATCATCGCCACCGGACGAAACCTCCGCGACAGGAAAGCCATCTCCGACGCCCTCACCGCCGGAACAGCGGACATCGACCAGATCCGGTCCATCACCACCCTCCTCGACGACATCCCCCACCTCATCGCCGACCTCGTCCCCACCCACATCAACGGCGAGCACATCGACCCCATCGCCGAATGCCGCCAACAGTGCACCACGTACCTCCTCACAGCGGCCGAACACGAACACAGCGCCGACACCGCCCGACGCGTCGCCGCCCTCCGCACCATGCTCACCAACGACGACGACGGCGTTCCACCCGACGACGAGAACACCACCCTCAACGAACTCTTCACCACCCCCACCACCGGCGGACGACTCCGAATCAAGGGCCACTTCGACAAAACCACCGGAGAACAAGTCCTCACCGCCCTGTCCGCACTATCGAAGCCGCAACCCGGACGCGACAACACCCACGGCGAACCCGACCCCGACCCACGCCCCGCACCCCAACGCCGCGCCGACGCCCTCGCCGACATCATCCGCCACTACCTCAACTCCGGCGACGCCCCCAGCGAAGGCAGCGAACAACCCCACATGACCGTCTTCGTCGGCCTCGGCGACCTCGCCACCGCCACCGCACGCCACACCCCCGCAACGAAACCCCCGAACGAAAGCAGCAGGGGCAACGGCACACCCACCGACCACAACAACGCCAGCGGCCGCTCGTACGGGAACGACCGCCGAGACACCGTCCAAGGCTCCGGCCACAGCTACATCCGCAGGGGTCCGGCGTGGATGCCATGGATGGGACCCATCAGCATCAACACCGCCGCCATCATCTCCTGCGACGCCACCATCACCCCCATCGTCATGGACGACAACGGCAACCCACTCGACATCGGCCACACCACCCGCATCATCCCCCGCCGACTCCGCCGCGCCCTCGACGCCCGCGACTGCGGCTGCGCCTACCCAGGATGCGGCCGACCCACCGCCTGGACCGACGCCCACCATATCCATCACTGGGCCAACGGAGGCGAAACGAAACTGTCGAACCTGGTGCTACTCTGCCGCTTTCACCACCGATACATCCACAAAGGCAAATGGACTGTGTACATCGGAGACGACGGCCATCCGTGGTTCACACCCCCACACTGGATCGACCCCGACCGGAAACCCATCCCGGCACACAATCGAAGACAGCTGCTGTTCAGCACCTGAAACATCGGTCAGCGCAGCGCATCACGGCAGCGTCGGATCGCGACCCGCAGAGGTCGTGGTCCGATGCTGCCGTAGATTTGGCCAGGCAGACGACGACCTGCAACCTCCGCACGTGCCCAGAGTTCGGCAGTCACATACTTCTCCTACCGGTCCGTCGAAACTGGCGGTTCACCACGGGCATACATCGTCACAGCATCGGCGGGCCCTGCCCTGCCGGGTACAGGTCGGTGCGATCGACAACGTTCCACAGTTCGACGGTCTGCACGAGCCAGTACGCGACGAACTGTGCGATCAGCAGGAACTCGACGACGATGACGTAGTGCTCCCAGTCGGGGAACGCGTACCGGACCACCACGATCACCGTCAGGGTGGCGAGCATCCACCGGGCGATCACCCGGTAGAACCGTCCGTATGTCGACGCACCCGCGGTGTAGCTGGCGGAGGTCGCACTGGCCACGACCACACCGATCAGTCCGGCGAACATGGCGACCGCGGCAACCGAATGCCCGTGCGCGGCGAAGGCATCGGGGACGAACAGGAAGCAGGCTGCGCCGGCGGCGAGTACCACCCACCCCGCTCCCGTCGCCCACCGGGCGGCCGCCCGGTACGGACGACCGCCGGGGTCACGGCGGGCGATCATCAGCGCAACGACCTGCGCGAGCGCACCCGCGACGACGATCGCCCCGACACTGGTGCGCACCCCCTCCGGCAGACCGTCCGGCGATCCGCCCCCGCCCGCGAGGGGCCCGGCGGGACCGCACGACGCGCCGCCAGCGGTCGGCACGACCGCGACGATGAACGCCAGGAACCCGGCGAAGTTCAGCAGCACGTCCTCGGTGTCGGAACTGCCCTTGTACACGATCAGGCACACGCCGAGTGCACACAGCGCGGCAACGAAGACGGTGTGCGCCGAGGTGAAGTAGTAGGCGCTGATCGAGGACTGCACGCATCCGTCGACAACCGAGGCGATCAGCACCGCAACGGCGAGCGCGACCATCAGGATCACCGCCCCCAACCGCAGGGAACGATACGTGGAAAGCACCGCATCGCCGCGTCCGTCGCCCATCCGCCGACCTCCTGAACCTCCCCGCCCCCGCATTATCGCCTCGCGCACCCGGCGCGGCACGTCGGCGCGGGAAGACCGTCAGCCGAGGTCGGCGGGTGCGGCGAGGGTTCCAGCGACGGCAGTGGCCGCGGCGACCGCGGGTGACACCAGGTGAGTGCGACCGCCCGCGCCCTGCCTGCCCTCGAAGTTCCGGTTGGTGGTGGAGGCGCTGCGCTGCCCGGGCCCGAGCCGGTCCGGGTTCATGCCGGTACACATCGAACATCCCGCGGTGCGCCATTCGAAGCCCGCGCGCCGGAACACCTCGTCCAACCCCTCCCGCTCCGCCTGCCTGCGCACCCGCATCGACCCCGGCACCGCCAGCGCCCGCATCCCCTCGGCAATCCGCCTTCCGCGGAGAACATCGGCTGCGGCACGCAGGTCCTCGATCCGGCCGTTGGTGCACGAACCAATGAACACTGTGTCGACCTCGATGTCCCGGATCGGGGTGCCCGCGGTCAGGCCCATATACCGCAGCGCCTCCACGGCCCCGCGCCGCTCCCGCTCCCCCGCGAACGAGTCCGGGTCGGGCACCACGCCATCGATCGCGACGACCTGGCTGGGGTTGGTCCCCCACGAGACCGACGCCGTGATCGTGTCCGCATCAAGGCGCACGGTCCGGTCGAATGCGGCACCGGGGTCCGTGCGCAGCGACGCCCAATATCGGACCGCGTCGTCCCAGTCCCGGCCCCGCGGTGCGTGCGGACGGCCATCGAGATAGGCGAGGGTCGCCTCGTCAGGGGCAACCATACCGGCGCGGGCGCCCGCCTCGATCGACATGTTGCACAACGTCATCCGGCCCTCGATCGACAGTTCCTCGACCGCAGGCCCGCGGTACTCGATCACCTGCCCCGCCGCGCCATTCGGGCCGAGCGCTCGGATCACCGCCAGCGCCAGGTCCTTCGCGCTCGTATCGGCGCCGAGCGTGCCGTCGACCTCAACGGCGAGGGCGGCGGGTCTCGGCAGCACGATCGTCTGCGTCGCCAGCACATGCTCGACCTCGCTGCCGCCGATGCCGAGGGCCAGCGCCCCCAGCGCACCGTGTGTCGACGTATGCGAGTCACCGCACACGATCGTCATTCCCGGTTGACTGAACCCCTGCTCGGGTCCGATGACGTGCACGATGCCCTGACCGGGATCCCCCATCGGGTGGTACGGCACGCCGAACTCGGTGCAGTTGCGACGCAGGGTGGTCATCTGGAGGCGACTGTCCGGATCCTCGACCGGCAATCCGATGCCGAAGGTCGGGACGTTGTGATCCTCCGTCGCCAGGGTGAGGTCGGGTCGGCGGACGAGGCGGCCCTGCGCGCGGAGCGAGTCGAACGCCTGCGGCGAGGTGACCTCGTGCAGCAGATGCAGGTCGACATACAGCACATCCATCGGTTGGTCGGACACCGCGGCGACGACGTGCTCCGTCCAGACCTTCTCCAGCAGGGTCCGCGGCGTCATCGGTGCGCCGTCACCACCAACGGCGCGAGTGCAGCACAGTTCAGCTCGTCTCGGAAGTTCTTGGCACCCTGCATGATCCAGTTGTCGTACGAGGTGTACAGGAATCGCACCCCGAGCGAGAGGAAGCGTTCAGCCTGCCCCGGCGCGCACAGCGTGCCCGCGGCCATACCGCTCGCCACGATCCGCGACAGCGCCGCGTCGATCGCGTCCGCGACCTCCGGATGTGCCGGATCACCCTGGTGCCCCATCGCCTGCGCGAGATCGTTCGGCGCCACGAACACCACGTCGATCCCGGGGACGGCGACGATCTCGTCGATGTTCGCGAGCGCGACCGGATCCTCCAACTGCACCACCAGCACAGTGCCGTCGTTCTCCTGCGCGAAGAAGTCCCCGTCGCCGTACGACCTCCTGCCCCGCGACACACCGCGCGCTCCGATCGGAGCGAACTTCGCCGCCCGCACCAACGCCGCCGCCTGCTCCGCTGTCTGCACCTGCGGGACCACGATGCCGTGCGCGCCAAGGGTCAGTGCCCGCGCCACGAGCGACGGCTCCAGGGTCCGCACCCGGAACATCGTGGCCATTCCCCACAGTTCGCAGGCGCGGCTGACGTCGCCCGTCGTGTCCCATGGTGCGGCACCGTGCTCGCCCTCAAGCCAGAAGCCGTCGAAGCCGAGCCTGCCGATGAAGTCCGCGGTGTCCGCGCGGCCGGAGTGCCCGGCCGCGACCACCGCGACCTCGCCCGCGTCGAGGCGTTCCCGCACCCGGTTGGTCGGACGCGGACCGTAGATCGTGTTCGTCATGTGAATCTCCTCAGGCCATCGCGGTGGGGCGCCGCGACAGGTCGGTGTGCGCCATCTGCGCGTCAACCAGTGCCGCGAGCAGTCGGGACTTGGCGTCGACGTGTGCGGGGTCGTGCCAACGGTTCACCAGCTCACCGGGATCGTCCCCGAACAGGAACAGCTCACCGTCGGATGTGCCGCGGTACACGGTGATCCGGCCCTCATCGGTGATGAGGGTGCGCATCTGCAGCGGTCCACAGCCGGGCAGCAGTTCGAACATCTGATCCTCCTCGATGTACACCCCGTCCCGCACCGTCGCGTCGGGGTCGGCCATGACACCGGCGAGGCTGACGCCATGCACCCCCGCGTATCCCTCGACGCCCGCGAGGTCGAGCAGGGTGGGACCGATGTCGAGGGAGGACACCAGGGCGTCCGAGACGCCCACGTTCCGGCCGGGCTCCGCCACCACGAGCGGCACCCGCACGCAGCCCTCGTAGTGCAGGCCAGCCTTGAGCATCAGGCCGTGGTCGCCGAACATGTCGCCGTGATCGCTGGTGACGACGACAATCGTGTTGTCGCGCACGCCCGCCTCGTCAAGTGCCGCGAGCACTGTGCCGACCGCGTCGTCGATGAACGTGATCGCACCGTATTCCTTCGCCGCCGCCTCCCGGTACTGCTTCTCGGTCGGCGAGAACGGCGACATCGGGCCGCGCTGGCTGCCCCTGTTCTTCAGCTTCGAGCGGACGTGCGGCATCGACGTCTCGTGCGGGTCGTCGAAGGTGGCGGGCAACGGCACCTCATCCGGCGAGTACATGTCGTAGTACTCGCCCGGCGGCGCGAACGGGTGGTGCGGGTCGGGGAAGGAGCACTGCAGGAAGAACGGCTCCCCGTCGTGGGCCGCCGACCGGATCATCTCAGCGCTGCGGCTGCCCACCCAGGCGGTCGGGTACAGCTCGGCGGGCATCGCCGGGCGGTACACCTGGTTCCACTGCTCGGAGACCTCAGCGGCGTGATCGCCTCCTCGCACCGCCGGGTCGAATCCCTGGTCCCGCAACCAGTGTTCGTAATGACCGCCGCAGTAGTCGGCGTGGTCGATCGCAACCTCGACCCGATCGAATCCGTAGTAGTCGGCGGGCATGCGCACCGGACCCTGCCGATGCATCGCCAGGTCCTCCCACCGGTCCCAGCCCTCGTCCCTCGCTCGGTCGACTGCGTCCACCGCTGGGCTGCCAGCGCGCGCGGAAGTCGCCATCTCCGGCTGGTGGCCGATGTTCTGGAAGTGCGCCTTCCCGACAAGCATCGTGCGGTATCCGGCCTCGCGCAGCGACCGTACGAATGTGCGCGCATCGGGGTCGACGGCGATCCCGTTGTAGCGGGTTCCGTGCGAGGACGGCACACGCGAGGTGAGGATGCTCGCCCGGTTCGGCATGCAGATCGGGTTGGCGACGTAGGCGCGGTCGAATCGGGTTCCTCGCGCCGCGATGGAATCCAGGTTCGCGGTGCGGACGATCTCGTTGCCGCCGAATCCGACGTGGTCGGCGCGCAACTGGTCGGCCATGATCAGCACGATGTTGGGCCGCGACCCCTTCCCGGGTGTCGCCGTGTCCCTGGGTGTCGCTGCGTCGCTCATGATACCGCCCTCTCCTGTCCTGCCCAGAACTTGTCCCGCAGCACACGTTTCAACATCTTTCCGGTCGCGTTGCGGGGCATCTCGTCAACGAACTCGACGCTCGACGGGCACTTGAATCCGGCAAGGCGCTCGCGGCACCACACCACGATCTGATCCGCGCGTGTCCGGGATCCGGGCCGCTCGACGATCACGGCGTGCACGGCCTCCCCCCAGCGCGGGTGCGGAACACCGATGACGGCGACCTCCGCGACGTCGGGATGCCCGCGGAGCACCGCCTCGACCTCCGCCGGGTAGACGTTCTCCCCGCCCGACACCACCATGTCCTTGGCCCGGTCCACGATTGTCAGGTAGCCGTCCTCATCCAGTCGCCCGATGTCGCCGATCCGCCAGAACCCGTCCGGGGTCAACGCTTTCGCCGTCTCGTCGGGGTTGTTCCAGTAGCCGGAGAACGGTTCGGCGCCGCGCACGACGATCTCGCCCGCCTCGCCCACCGGAAGGTCCTCGAGGTCGGGTCCGACGATCCGCACCTCCCAGTTCAGCGCGGGCTTGCCCGCCGACCGCAGATGCCGCGACTCGGGATGGTGATCGGCCGGGTCGAGGGTGGAGATCGGGAAGCCCCCGGTCTCGGTGCACCCGTAGTTCTGCCGGAACCGACATCCGAGGGTCGCGATCGCCGCGCGCAGCACCTCCGGCGAGATCGCCGACGCCCCGTAGCCGATCTCGACAAGCGACGACAGGTCCGGCTTCTGCTCGCGCGCGTTGATCTCGTCGACCACCATCGCGATCGCCGACGGCACCAGGTTGGTGAACTCGATCCGATGATCGGCGACCGCATCGACGAACGAGGCGGCCGTGAACCGGCTCTGGATGACCACGCTGGCGCCGATGAAGAGGCCGTACGTGACGTTCGCGAGCCCCGCAAGGTGGAACAGCGGCATCGCCCGCAGGTGGCGGGCGCCCTCCTCGGCGCCGGGGACAACGAGCTTGAGGTACGTCGCGGAGGCGATCAGCCGTTGGTTCGTCAGCGAGATCACCTTCGGTGCACCCCCGGTGGTTCCGCTGGTGTGCATGAGGACGAACGGCGACTCCCCGCGGAGTCGGTGCACCGGGCGGGCCGGCGCGACGCCCCCGAAGTCGCGATCCCCCACCACCACCCGCGGCAGGGTGGGCGCGGCGGACTCGACGAGCGCCAGGCCCTCCTCGTCGGTGAGCACCGCAACCGGGGCAAGTTCCGCAAACAGCGTTCGCAGCTCCGGCGCGGTCAGCCGCCAGTTCACCGCGGCGGGAACCGCGCCGACCCGATTGAGCGCGAGGAGGTGCACCACCCAGTCCACCCGGTTGCGGGCGACGATCGCGACCACGTCGTCCCCGCCGACCCCGGCGGCGGCCCAGCCGCCGGCACGCTGCTCGACCGCGGCGGCGAGTTCCGCGTAGGTGAGCGCTCCGCCGAGATCGTCGGCGAGGGCGAGGAGATCGGGGTGGCGGCCCGCGCGCCATTCCACAATGTGATTCCAGGACAACACGTGTGACTCTCCTTAGGACGGGACGGGTGCCTGCGCCGCCGCTGCCCGTGCAACTCGACGCCGCGCCTGCTCGGCGGGGTCGAGTGTCGGGGCTGCGTCCAGCAGGGTCCGCGTGTAGGGGTGGGTGTGATTGAGGTAGACCTGCTCGGCAGGCCCCTCCTCGACGAGGTGACCGTGATACATCACCGCAATGCGATCGCTGACGTGCCGCATCAGGGTCAGATCGTGTCCGATGAAGAAGTACGCGACCCCGGTTTCGCGTTGAATGTCGTTGAGCAGGTTGACGACCGTGCTCTGGGTCGATACGTCGAGGGCGCTGACCGGTTCGTCGCAGACGATCAGCGACGGCCGGGTCGCGAGCGCCCGCGCGATGCCGATCCGCTGCCGCTGCCCGCCGGAGAAGTCGGCGGGCCGGCGTCGGTCGGTTGCCGGGTCGAGCCCGACCAGCTCGAGCAGTTCCCCGACCCGCACGATCAGCTCGGATCGACCGACCTTCTCGTGCACCCGGATCGGTTCACCGACGATGTCCCGCACCGTCCAGGACGGGTTCAATGAGGTGGTGGGGTCCTGGAAGATCGACTGCACCCGCCTGCGGTACCACCTGGGCACTCGCCCGAACTCGGTGACGTCGTGCCCGTCGAACCGGACGGTGCCGGACTCGGGCCGGAGCAGCCGCAGCACCGCGCGCGCGATGGTGGTCTTCCCGGATCCGGATTCACCGACCACGCCGAGGGTTTCGCCTGCACCGAGACGCAGGGTGACATCGTCCACCGCGACGAACGGCTCCCGCCTGTGCAGCAGCCCCGGCTGACGGAAGGTGACCCGGAGGTTGTCGATCTCGAGCAGGGTGGTCACGAGCGAACCTCCACGTTCAATGGGCGCACACACCGGATCGCCCCGTCGCTGCCCTGCTCCAGTGGCGGCAGGGCGGTCGTGCAGGACGCGGTGGACCTGGTGCAGCGGGGCGCGAACCGGCATCCGTCAGGCCGGCTGCCCGGCGATGGAACGGTTCCGGGAATGGTGCCGAGCCTCTCGCCGCGCGGACGCCCCTGTGAACTGGATTCCAGTAGCGCCGCGGTGTAAGGGTGCCGCGGGGAGCGCATCAGGTCGGCAACCGGCTGCATTTCGACGACCTGCCCCGCGTACATGACCGCGACGGTGTCGGCAAGATCGGCGACCATGCCGAGCTCGTGGGTCACGAAGATGATGCCCATGCCGAACTCCTCCTGCAGGTCCCGGAGTAGGTCGGCGATCTGAACCTTGAGTGTCACATCCAGTGCTGTGGTTGCCTCGTCCGCGATCAGCAGTTCGGGGTCACAGCTGATCGCGAGGGCGATCATCACCCGCTGCGCCATGCCGCCGGACAGTTCGTGCGGGTAGCTGTCGAATCGGCGTTGCGGGTCACGGATACCGACCCGTTCGAGCAGGTACAGCGCCCTCGTGCGGGCGTCGGCCCGGGAGGCGCCGGTATGCACCCGAAGCACCTCGGTGATCTGGTCGCCGACGGTGAACGCCGGGTCCAGCGCGGTCGACGGCTCCTGGAAGATCATCGCCATCCGGTTGCCGCGAATCTCGTTCCAGCCCTTGTTCGACAGGCCGAGGAGTTCGGTGCCGCCGAGCCGGACGGAGCCGCCGACGACGTGCACGGAGGGCGGGAGCAGTCCCATCGTGGCCAGCGCGGCCATGGTCTTGCCGCTGCCGGACTCGCCGACCAGCCCGAGCGTCTCACCGCGGCGGACCGTCAGGGAGACCCCGTCGAGCAGCGGGAGGTCGCCGTCGGGGCGCGCGACCATCACCTCGAGATCGCGCACGTCGAGCAGGATGTCGGGATCGACCGCGGGGGCGACCACCGAGGCGGGCACCGCGGTCTGTGCGGTGCCGCGGTTCTGCCTGCGCAGCCGCCTCGGGCGGGGCTCGTCCCGCAGGCCGGCGAGCACGCCGTCTGCGACGATATTCAGGCACAGCACGGTCAGGCCGATCGCGACGCCGGGTGGGATGACGAGGAACGGCTGCCGGGCAAGCAGGTGACCGCCCTCGGACACCATCACGCCCCAGCTGGCCTCCGGCGGCTGGGCGCCGAGCCCGATGAACGACAGGGCGGCCTCCGCGAGGAGCGCGGACGCCAGGGTCAGCGACAGCTGGACGATCAGCGGTCCGACGATGTTCGGGAGGACGTGCCGCACCAGGATTCTGGCGGTCCCGGCGCCGCCGACCTGCGCCGCCTCGACGTAGACGTGTCGGCGGGCGGAGACCACCTCGCCGCGGGTCACCCGGATGAACGTCGTCGAGAAGATCAGGCCCAGCGCCAGCATCGCGTTCGTGATGCCGGGGCCGAGGGCCGCGATGACGGCGATCGCGACGATCAGCCCGGGCAGCGCGGTGAAACCGTCGACGATCCGCATCACGATGTTGTCGAGCCAACCGCCGACGTACCCGATGACGAGGCCGACCGGAACGCCGATCAGCAACGCGATCCCGGCCGCCTCGAGTGAGGCGAGCATGGCCAGCCTGCTGGAGTCGATCAACCGGGAGAGGGTGTCCCGGCCGAGATTGTCGGTGCCGAGCAGGTGATCACCGGACGGTCCCTGCAGCACCCGGGACAGGTCGGTGGCCTCTGGGTCGTAGGGCATCAGATGGTCGCGGAAGATCGCACACACCACGATGACCGTGAGGACGATCAGGGCAGCCATCATCACCGGGTCGGTGACGATGCGGCGGCTGACCCGCTCCCAGCGGCCGGGGATCCGCTCGACCCTGCGGGGTGGCGCGGTCGCCCGGCCGGGGTGTGCCGTCTGGGGGGCCGATGGCCTCGCGATGGTCGTCACGACTTCCTCACCTTCGGATCGAGGTATCCGTAGCAGATGTCGACGAGCAGTTGGGCGCACGCGACGCAGATGCCGGTCACCACGACGACGCCCTGGATCATCGGGATGTCACGCTGGTTCACCGCGGTGAGCGCAAGGTCACCGATGCCGGGGATGCCGAAGACCTGCTCGACGACGACCGCGCCACCGAGCAGGTGGGCGAAGTGGAAGCCGAGCGTGCTCACGACCGGTCCGAGCGAGCTCTTGAGCCCGTGCCTGCCGATCACCCTGGTCTCGGGCAGACCCATCGCCCGCGCGGTGCGAATGTGCGGCATCTGCAGCACCGCGATCATCGACGACCGCGCGTGCCGGGCCAGCATCGCCGCCATCACCAATCCCAGCGAGATGCCCGGCAGGATCAGCGACTGCAGCCATCCCGAGATGCTCACCGACGGTGGCACATACCCGGTCGCCGGGAGGACGCCGAGGGTGAGCGCGAACACCGACACCAGGATCAGCGCCAGCCAGAATGTCGGCATCGCCAGCGCGGTGGACGAGAGCAGGGTGATGCCGCGGTCGATCCAGGATCCCGGACGCAGGGCGGCCGCGGTGCCTGCCGCGATCCCGAGGACGATGCCGATCACACCGCCAGCGAGGGCCAGCGAGAAGGTCACGCCGAGCCGGTCGAATACCACAGGGAGCACCGCACTCTGGTCGATGACGGAACGGCCCAGGTCGCCCTGCACCGCGTTGCCCAGCCACCCGAGGTACTGCTCGAACACCGGTCGGTCCAGGTTCAGATCGGCGCGAACCTGCGCGATCTGGTCGGCTGTCGCGGACGAGCCTGCGATGGTCTCCGCCGCGTCTCCCGGGATGAGTTGAATCAGGCCGACACTGATCACGGTGATCATCAGCAACATCGGGATGAGCGCAAGTGCCCGTCCCCCAATGAGTTTCGTCATCGCATCACCCGATCAGGCGGTGACGCCGCGGAGCGTCGGACCCATGACCCACCCCGGTGTCAGGGTGACGCCCTGGACGCTGTCGGCCCACGCAACGGCACCGTTGTCGGTGAACAGGTCGATCCACAGGGCCTGGTCCGCGACCTCACCGAGCATTTGCCGGTAGGCGGTGTTGCGGGCAGCGTCGTCGGTGGCGGCGAGCGCCTCCGCGTGCAACGCGTCGACGGCGGGCGCGCTGTGCCCGTACGGGTTCTGCGGCCCGGCGGCGGCGAGCCGCTCGACGTACAGTTGCTCGGGGTGAACCTGCTTGATCGGGGTCAGGAAGGCGCCGAAGTTCGTGGAGCGGTTCTCCTTCTCCAGGGTGCCCGGCTGCACCAGCTCGATGTTCATCGTGATCCCGACCTCACGCAGGTAGCCCTGGACCGCCTCCGCGATCGGCTTGGTCGGCCCGAAGGCGGGCACGGTGAAGGTGGGATCCGCGACCCCGGACTGCGCCACCAGTGCCCTCGCCTTGTCGGGATCGTAGGTGTACTTCTGCGGCAGGTCGCCGACGTGGTACGGACTGTCCGCGCCGAACACCTGGTTGTTCGCGGTGCCCTGACCGAAGAAGTTGGCGCCGACGATGGCGTCCCGGTCGATCGCGTAGCCGATCGCCTGCCGAATCTCCTTGCTCGCCAGCGCGGGTGACTTCTCACCACCGAGATCGGCGAGCTGGAGCATCCAGTGGTTGCCGGTCATGAACTCGAGGTTGAATCCGGCGGACTGGACGGCGTCGACCTGGGTCTTGTCGACCTGCGCCAGGTCGATCTGACCCGATCGGAGTGCGCCTGCGCGGGCGGCACCGTCGGTGAGGACCTTGATCTCCACCCGCTCCAGGCCCTGCTCGGCCTTGTTCTCGTATCGCGGGTTCTGGACGTAGACGTAGGACACGCCCTTGTTTGAGGCGGCAGCGTCGAGCATGTAGGGACCGGATCCGACCGGCGCCGAACCGAGGTTCGGGTCGCCGATCGCGGCGGGTGCGACCACCATGCCAGCGGTGTCGGTCAACGCGATCGGGAGGGCGGGGGCCGGCGCCGTCAGGTCGAGCGAGACCTGGGTGGGGCCGTCGACGCGGACCTCACGCACGCTGGCGAGCGCGGTCGAGGCAGGCCCGCCCGCGGACTTGACGTGGTCGAGACTGGCCTTGACCGCGGCGGCGTCGAGCGGGCTGCCGTCGCTGAACACCCGCCCCTCGGGCAGCGTCAGACGCAGCGCCGTCGCGTCGAGCACGTAGTCGGTGGCCAGGCCGGGCACGATGTTGCCGCCCGCGTCGGTGCGCAGCAGCGAGTCGTACACCGGGTCGAGGTAGAGGCGTTGTCCCTGACCGGGATTGAGGGCCGGGTCAAAGCTCTGCACGTCGACCAGGGTGCCGATGGCGAGGGTGCCGTCCCCCGCCGCGCTCGCCGCCGACCCGCATCCGGTCACCGCACCCGCGGCGGCGACGGCGACGAGCAGGGCCGGGCCGACTCTCCGGTGCGACCATCCATTCGACATAGAGAACTCCACTCGTCATGGGATCTGGAGGGTTTTACGAATCTGACTTCAGATTTAGTTATAGCTGTGAGCCAGATCTCTGTCAATGGATTGATGTGATTCATGCCTCATGATTCCCTACCGCGCCCCGAGCGGACCGGCCGGGTGTACGCGAATACGGATGCCGCCCGGCCCGCGCGACATCCGTATTCGGTAAACCCCTGTCAGGGAACGATATTCAGGAGGTCCTTACCCTCAGCCAGTCGCCTGCAGTTGTCTGCCGCGATCCGGACGCACCGCTCGATCGTCTCCGCGGTCAACCACGCAATGTGGGGGGTGGCCACCACGTTGGGCGCGCGGAGCAGCCGGTCGTCCGCCCGCAGCGGTTCGGACGCAAAGGTGTCCAGGCCCGCCCCGCCGAGCCTGCCCGCGACGAGTGCCTCGCACAGCGCCTGCTCGTCCACGAGTCCACCGCGGGCGGTATTCACCAGGATCGCCCCCGGCCTCATCAGCCCGATCCGGCGCGCGTCGAGCAGGCCCCGCGTTGCGTCGGTGAGCGGCAGATGCAGCGAGACGATGTCGGCCTCGGCAAGCAGCTCGTCGAGCGGCCGCCAGCCGTCGTCGCCCGCCCTGCTGCGACCGGTCGTGTGCAGCACCCGCGCCCCGAGCGCCGTCAGCGGGGCAGCGAGGGTCCGCGCGATCTCGCCGTAGCCGACCAGCCCCACCGTGCTGCCAGCGATCTCCCCGACGCTGTCGGCGAGCGTGGTGTCGATCGGCCAGCCGGCACCGCGCCGGGTCGCCGCGTCCAGCGGCACCGACCTCCGCAGGACGGCAAGGATCAACATCAGGGCCGCCTCCGCCACCGCCTGCGCGTTCGCGCCGACCATGTTGGACACGGTGATCCCCCGGCGCCGGGCGGCCTCCCGGTCGATGGTGTTGACCCCCGATCCGAGCTTCTGGATCAGGACCAGGTCCGGTGCGAGCGCGAGGTCGGCGTCGGTGACGGGGCGCAGCACGTGCCAGAGCACGTCGGTGGTCGGCAGCAGGGCCCGGAAGCGGTCCTCGTCATGCTCCGGGCACCAGCGGACATCGAGTCCGGCCAGTGCCGGGGCCAGTCGATCCCGCAGCCGATCGGACCCGTCGAAATGGAACAGCACCCGCACCGGGCGATCGGCGTTCAGGACAGCCACGGCCCGAATCCCGCCCTGCCGACGAATGATCCCGTTGCGCCGAGCGATTCCTCGATCCGGATCATCTCGTTCCACTTCGCGGTGCGTTCGCTGCGGGTGACCGACCCGACCTTGAATCCACCACTGCCCCACCCGACCGCGAGATGCGCGATCGTCACGTCCTCGGTCTCCCCCGAGCGGGCGGACACGATCGCACCGAGACCAGCCTCCCGCGCCGCGTCGAGCGCGCGTTTCGCGCGGGTCAGGGTGCCTGCCTGGTTCGGCTTGATCAGCACGCTATTCACCCGCCCGCCAGCGGCGGCGTCACGGACCCGGTCCGCGTCCGTGACGAGGAAGTCGTCGCCGACCACCTGGACGCGGTCACCGACCGCGGCAACGATCGCCGCCATGCCCTCCGCATCGTCCTCCGCGAACGGGTCCTCGATCGAGAGGATCGGGTACTTCGCGATCCAGGCAAGCAGCTCCGCGCACCACGCATCGCGGTCGAGAACGCGGTCCTCACGCGCCAGCCGGTACCCCTCGGGGGTCGCCAGCTGCGTCGCCGCGACGTCCAGCGAGATGCCGACCTGATCGCCGGGAACCAGTCCGGCGCCCTCGATCGCGGCGACGAGCGCGTCGAGCGCCTCTGCGTTCGAGTCGAAGGCAGGCCACCAGCCACCCTCGTCGGCGACGCCAGCGAGGCGTCCGCGGTCGGCCAGCCATTGCCGCCCGGCGCGATGGATCTCGACCGCCCAGTCGACCGCCTCGGCGAAGGAGCCCGCGGCGTGCGGCACGATCATGAGGTCCTGCAGGTCGATTCGCCCGTTCGCGTGTGCGCCGCCGCCGAAGATCTGGATCTCCGGCAGCGGAAGGCGGGTCGCGTCGGGATCGAGGTGCCGCCACAGCGGGACTCCCGCCGCCGCGGCCGCCGCATGCGCGACGGCCATCGACGTCGCGACCGCGGCGTTGCCGCCGAGCTTGGCGAACGCGCCTGTGCCGTCGACGGTGTCGAGTGCCTCGTCGATGCCCGCCTGGTCGTCGACCGGTCGGCCCTCGATTTCCGCGGCGATCAGCGTGTTGACGTTGCGCACGGCGGTGGTCACGTCCAGGCCGCCGAGCCGGTCGCCGCCGTCGCGCAGGTCGACCGCCTCCCCCGAGCCGGTCGAGGCGCCCGCGGGGGCGATCGCCCTCCCCACCGCGGTCGCGGTCCGCACCTCGACCTCGACGGTCGGGCGGCCGCGGGAGTCCCACCGGCGTGCGCCGGCAACGGAGATGATGTCGTGTGATTCGGCCATGATGTCGTCAGTCCTTCGTCGTGTAGGTCGACCAGCGGCTCAGGTGCTCGTCGAGGGTGTGCGCGGGGGTGGCGAGAAGGTCGACGGCGGCGCGGCGGACCTCGGGGCGTCCGCGGTCCTCCGACAGGTACTCCACCGGGGACACGCCGTCGACGCGGGCCAGCGCAAGCGCCGGGAGCAGGACGAGCGTGCGGCGCAGCACGTCCGGGGCGGATTCCCAGGTGACCGCCGACAGGTAGGCAGCGAGCAGCTGCGCTGCCGCAGAGTGCAGATCGTCCCGGAGTGCCGGAAGCCAGACCCCTTTCAGCACAAGGTGGTTGAGGCAGAACGCGAGATCGAACGCGGGGTCGCCGGGAGAGGCGCACTCGGCGTCAAGGAACACCGGCCCGGACGGTCCGACCAGGATGTTCTTCGGGCTGACGTCGCCGTGCACCACCGTGACCGCGGCCCGGGTGAGCGAGTCGACCACGCCGCCGATCAGGGGTCCGTACTCGTCGCGACGCTCGGCCGTCGCCCGCAGGTACGGGGAGATCCGCAGCGTCTCGAACAGGGGCCGGGCCGCCTCCCACTCCGCGAGCGTCTCCCGAGCTCCGGCAGCGTGCAGCGCCGCCAGCGACCGCCCGACCGCGGCGGCGAACGCGGGATCGACCCGGCCGGACGCCAACTCGCCCTTCCACACCGGATGCGTGTGCGGGTCGAGCCAGTCGAGCACCAGCACCCCGGTCCGCTCGTCGAACGCGCGAAGCACCCGAGGAGCAAGCGTTGCTCCTGCCATCCGCAGCCACCTAGCCTCCCAGCCAGCCCGCTCCGTCGGCGCCCGCCAGTCGGCCGCGACCTTCAGCTTGGGCAGTGCCCGCTTGAGGCAGACCGCGCCACCAGCAAGATCGACACGCCACACATCCGACGAGACACCACCCGTCAACGGGGTGCCTACCGGGTGGTCGCTGGCGCCGATCATGCCGAGACCGCGGAGCGCGTCGCGGAACTCCGGTGGGATCGGGAGCGACCGCGCATCGGTCACGGACGTCATCCGAACCGCTTCTCGATCCAGGTCTCGACGAGGTCGGCAAGCTCGTCGCGGGCCCCGTCGTTCAGGAAGTAGTGGTCGGCGTGCAGCTCGTGGAATTCCTTGTCGGCAGCCCCGAGGTGCGCCACGATGTCCGCCGCGTCGCTGGGATAGACGCCGGTGTCGGCGTCCCCGTTGACGACCAACGCGGGCACGGTGATCCGGGCGAGGTGCGGACGCGACCGGGTCTGCGAATCCTCGAGGCTCCACAGCGATAGCCACGTGCGCAGGGTGCAGGCCGACGCGATCCCGAAGACGGAACGGTTCGTTCGCTCGGGGACGCCGACGTAGCAGCGGTTGGGTTCGCGCCTGGTCGGTTCCAGGGTGGGATCGACCATGCGCGGGTCGGCCCAGGTGCGGTGCACCGAGAAGTGGCGGTCGGTGTAGCCGGCGGCCGCGACCCGCCGCAACTCGTCCTTCACCCATCGGGTGATGCGGTGGTTGCGCTCGACCTGCGCCCCGCGGTACCGCTCGACGAACTCCGGCGCATATCCGGGTCCGTTGTCCGGATTGAACAGGTCGAGCGTCGGATCTGTCGAGATCGGGTCCGCCTCGTCGGTCACCGACCCGTCCATCCAGGCGGTGAGCACGTCGGGGCGGCCGAGGTGTGCCGCCGTCGAGATGTACCCATCGGCGGCGGGCAGCTCGTCGAGGCCGGTTGCCGGGCGCATGCCTGCGACTGGGGTGACGTTCGGGGCGACGGCCTGGGACTGGTACACCGACATGAGCGATCCGCCGCCCGAATTGCCAAGCAGGATCACGGTGTCGACGCGGGCGACCTCCCTGAGCCAGCGCACACCGACACCGATGTCGACGAGCGCATGGTCGAGGAGGAAGTGCGCCTCGTCGCCGCGAAAGCGGGTGTTCCAGCCGAGGAATCCGACGCCCCGCTCGGCGAGGTAGGTCGACATGTAGTGCTCGGAGAAGTCGATCCCGTAGTGGGTGGCGATCACCGCGACCTTCGGCCTCCGGCCCTCCGGTGCGTAGTAGACGCCCTGGCAGGGGTGCCCGCCTGCGCCAGCGCGGCCTGCCGTCGACGACGGCAACCCGACGAACGTGCGATTGATGCCCATGTGCACCTCCGGATCTCACTACCTGAATCTAACGTCATATTTGTATCACCGGCCGGCGCGCCTGTCCACGGAACCGAAAAGCATTGCCGCTACGGCGAAATGAGAACCCGCCCCGATCCCCCGCCTGTGAATCCGCTCAGCGGAAAACCTCCCCCAAGACTGAATCTGATGTTAGGATCAGCAAATCTCGACCTCCCGGCTCTCGATCGAGCCCGGCGGATTCCCACCTCTGGCGCACCCATACGAGACGAAAGAGGACCATGACTTCCACCAACAGCGAATTCGAGCTCCGCGGGTTCAACCATGTCGCGCTCGTCTGTTCGGACATGCAGCGCACCGTCGACTTCTACAGCGGAATCCTCGGGATGCCCCTGATCAAGACCGTCGAACTGCCGGATGGGCAGGGGCAGCACTTCTTCTTCGATGCGGGCAACGGCAACTCGCTCGCCTTCTTCTGGTTCGCCGACAACCACGACGCGGTCCCCGGGATCTCCTCCCCCATCACGCTTCCCGGCTTCGGCGAATGGACGAGTTCGGTTAGTTCACTCAACCACGTGGCCTTCGACGTCCCCGAGGACAAGTTCGTGGAGTACCGCCAGCGACTGAAGGACAAGGGGGTCCGGGTCGGGCCCCTGGTCAACCACGACGACAGCGAGACACAGGTCGCGGAATCGATGCACCCGGGGGTGTACGTGCGGTCCTTCTACTTCCAGGACCCCGACGACATCCTGCTTGAGTTCTCCTGCTGGCTCCGCCCGTTCACCCCCGACGACGTGCGACACACCGCCAGGACCGGCGACGAGCGGGTCGCCCGCCCGACCCCGGTCGTGGTCTAGCCGCGAGAGTCCGCACCATGTCGACCCGCACGCCGCGCGACGACACCGGCACGCCGCTCGACGACACCGGACGCGAACCGGATCCACGGTTCACCCTCGCGAACGAACGCACGTTCCTCGCCTGGATCCGGACCGCGCTGGCCCTGGTCGCCGCGGGGGTCGCCCTCAACGAGTTCGTCGACCGGGCGCTGCCGGGCTGGATCACGCGGAGCATCGCACTGTTCCTGGTGGCGATTGGCGGGGCGCTCGCCGTCGCGGCCGTCGTCCAGTGGCGGCGGGTCCAGTCCGCGATGCGGATGGGCAGACCGCTGCCCGCGATGGTCGCGATACCGACACTGGCCGCGCTCGTCGCGATCGTGTGCGTCGGGGTCCTCGTCGGCGTTCTCGTCCATGGCTGACAACGGCGAGGATCTGGCCCAGCGGGAGCGGACCCTGCTCTCGTGGTATCGATTCGCCTTCGCCTGGGCGGTCACCGCGGCGCTCGTCGCCCGGCACGCCCCTGCCCTGATGATTCCGCTGCTCACCGTGTCGGCGGCCGGACTCATCGCGTTCGCCCGCACCGGCGAACGCCGCTACCGCAGGTCGATGGTCGACGGCGATGACCACCCCCTCGCCCTCGACCGCTTCATTCCCGAACGATCCGCCCTTTCCGTCCATCTCACCGCGGCGGCAACGGTCGCGCTCGCAGCAGCGGCCGCCGTCGCCGTCGCGACCACGTAGTAGAGGAGCATCGTGAACACCCCCACCTCGCTCGCCCACATGATCCGCGAATGGGCCATCGCCGCGCCCGGCGCCGACGCGATCGCCGTCGACAACGGACCCGCCCTCACCTTCCTTCAATTGCACGAGGCGACAAGCCGGTTCGCCAACGCACTCCTCGATGTCGGTGCCGCACCCGGCGACCGGGTTGCGTTCCTCGGCCGAGACGCCCGCACCTGGGTCACCGCGCTCGTCGGGGCGTCGAAGGTTCGCGCCGCGGGGATCTCCCTGAACTGGCGACTGGCCGAGCCGGAGGTGCGCGAACTGATGCTCGACGCCGATCCCGTCGTCACGATCTGCGAGTCGGCGATGCTCCCGCTGCTGGGCCTTCCGGTCGGCGAGCCCGGAGCCACCTACGCCGTCCGCGGCGGCGAGGCCGTCGAGATCGACGCGTGGCTCGCCCCGCACCCATGCGACGACACCGGAGTCGAGCCGACCCCGGAGGATGTCGCCTTCGTCTTCTACACCTCGGGGACAACGGGGCGCCCCAAGGGCGTTCAGCTGACCAACGCCAATATCGCGGCGAACCTCGCCAAACCAACCCCCTTCGACGTCCGGCACCGCGACGTCCTGCTCATCCCGTCACCGCTGTTCCACATTTCCGGTACCGGATTCTTCTTCCTGTGCCTCGCAAGGGGAGCGACGGCGCTGTTCGTCACCGACATCGTCCCCGGCGACGTGCTGCGCCTGATGCGCTCCGCGGGCGTGACCTACGCGGCGATGGTGCCCGCACTGATCCAGATGCTGGTCCGCGACCCCGCTGCGGCGGGGATGACGTTCCCGGCACTGAAGATGCTGATCTACGGCGGATCCCCGATCTCGACCACTCTCCTCAAGGAGGCGCGGGCGGCGTTCGACTCCGACCTGACCCAGTGCTACGGGATGACCGAGACCAACGGGCCCATCTCGTTCCTTCGTCCGGCCGACCACGCCGAGGGCGCCCCCGAACACCGGCTGTCGTCGGCGGGTCGGCCACTCAAGGGGATCGAGGTGGGCACGTTCGACCCGGTGACCGGGGAACCGCTGCCGCCGGGCCGGGTCGGCGAGGTCCGCACGCGAAGCGACCTGGTGATGGTCGGCTACCGCAATCGGCCGGATGAGCAGGCGGCCGCGTTCACCGGTGACGGCTGGTTCCGGACCGGCGACGCGGGCTATGTCGACGAGGACGGCTACCTGTTCCTCACCGACCGAATCAAGGACATGATCGTCACCGGCGGCGAGAACGTCTTTCCCGCCGAGGTGGAGAACGTCCTGGCCACCCATCCCTCGGTGGCGGAGGCCGCGGTCATCGGGATTCCGAGCGACCGGTGGGGGGAGACGGTGCACGCCGTCGTCGCGGCTCGGCCAGGGGCGTCGATCGACCCGGACGGGTTGATCGAGTTCACCCGCGAGCGACTCGCCCACTACAAGTGCCCGACCGGGGTCGACGTCGTCGACGCCCTCCCGAGAAATGCCACCGGAAAGGTCCAGAAGATCAGCCTCCGCGAGGAATACTGGCCCGCGGCGGGACGCCGCATCGGCTGATCGTCGCCGGCCGGCCATCCTCCGGGTCGAATCTGATGTTAGGGTCAGATTCGACCCGGATGTGCGTCTCCACAGCACATCCGGGGGCCGCACATCAGCAGATCCGAGGGGGACATCGCACGTGAACGTCCAGGCCAAGCCGACGGTTCGAGGCCGCGAAACGCTGGCGGCGATCGAGTCCGCCGCCCGCCGGGTCATCTCCCGCAAGGGGTTTCTCGCCACCACCGTGGCCGACATCGCCGGCGAGGCCGGCCGCTCCACCGCGTCCTTCTACAACTACTACGACTCCAAGGAGGCGCTCCTCTCCCACTGGGCAGAGGAGTTCCGGACCGAGGCCCGCGACCGGGCGCTCGAGGCGTTCACGCACGGGCGGTCCAACCGCGAACGCGTCGCGCTGTGGAGCCGCGCGCACTGGATGACCTACCGCGAACGCCTCGCCGAGATGATCGGCGTGTTCCAGCTCGCCATGGTCAACGACAACTTCGCGACGTTCTGGCAGGACCTGTGCGACGAGTTGGTTGACGCGGTCAGCGACACGATCCGACGCGCCCAGAAGGACGGCTACTGCCCGGGCATCGATCCCCGCCTCACCGCATCGGCGATCGTCGCAATGCTCAACCAGTTCTGCTACGACCAGCTCGCGGGCGACGTCGACCCCGACACCGTCGACGACGACGCCGCGATCGCCACCATCACCGAGATCTGGTATCGGGCCATCTACTGGAAGGACTGACGACCCCGCAACCACCCTTGCAGGAGGTGGGGCTCGCGGGCACTATGTCCGGGTGCCCAGAACCGGACGTCGATCGGCCATCCTGCTGCCCGTCACGCTCAGCACGGTGCTCACGGTCAGCGGATGCACCGCCTCCGACGCCGACCCGTCCGCCGCGGCTACCCCGCAGGCACCCGGCACGGTGACGGTCGGCAATTGCGGCCCCGACACCGGCGTCACCCACACCCCCGGCACGTTGACCATCGCCACCGACTCCCCCGCCTACGCGCCGTGGTTCGTCGACGACGACCCCGGCAACGGCAAGGGGTTCGAGGGTGCGGTCGCCCGCTCGGTATCCGAACGGCTCGGCTACGACCGCGAGCAGGTGACGTTCCTCCGGGTGCCGTGGGCGGACGCAATCGCGCCGGGAGTCAAGGACTTCGACTTCGACATCAACCAGGTGACGATCGTCGATGAGCGGCGCGGCGCCGTCGACTTCTCGTCGCCGTACTACGCGGTGACCCAGTCGATCGTCGCGATCGCCGGCACCCCGGCCGCCTCGGCCCACAACCTCAGCGACCTCACCGGATACCGGCTCGGCGCCCAGTCCGGGTCGACGAGCCTGGCCACGATCGAGAGCACCATCCGACCGAGCAAGGACCCCGTCGCGTTCGCCACCACCGACGAGGCGAAGGCGGCACTCGCCGACGGTCGGATCGACGCGCTGGTGGTCGACAGCCCGACCGGATTCCAGATCACCGAGGCCGACCTGCCGGAGAGCCTGCTGGTCGGGCAGTTCCCCCGCCCCAACACCGTCACCGAGTTCTTCGGCCTCGTCCTGGAGAAGGACAGCCCCCTGACCCCGTGCGTCACCGCGGCCGTGGACGCGCTCTACGCGGACGGCACCCTCGACGAACTGGCGCAGGCCTGGCTGGTCGACTCCGCAGCCACCCCGATCCTGGAGTGACCGCCCGGGTCGGTGTGTGGGCGACGCCACCGACCGCGAGGACCTTCGCCCCTGTGCGGGCCGCGCGAGAACGGGCCACGATGGAGTCCAGAGCCCGGCGGAGGACCGCGGGCCGGACCCGAGGAGGCGACTCGTGAGCACTGCCCCGATCGTGGTGGGCGTCGACGGATCCGACACGGCGGACGCGGCCCTGCAGTGGGCGGCACGCACCGCCGCCGCGCACACCGCCCCGCTGCACCTCGTTGCCGCGCTGCCGACACCCGTGGTCTACGGTGGCGCACTCGTTGCGTCGCAGCAGTTCTACGACGGCCTCGACGCGGAGGCGAACCGTACCCTCACCGCCGCGGCCGCCCGCGCGCGGGAGATCGCGCCGGGCGTCGAGGTCGGGACCGCGCTCCACCACGGGCCGCCGATCCCCGCTCTCCTCGACAGGTCCGAATCCGCGCGGATGCTCGTCGTCGGCTCCCGGGGCCTCGGCGCGGTGCGCGGCGCGCTGGTCGGCTCGGTGTCCACCGCCCTCGCCACCCATTCCCGGTGCCCGGTGGTGGTGATCCCGACCGCCGATCCGACACCGACCGGACCGGTGGTGGTCGGTGTCGACGGATCACCGAACAGCGCGCCCGCCATCGGGGCAGCCTTCCTCGAGGCATCGCTGCGGACGGTGCCGCTCGTCGCGGTGCACGCGTGGAGCGACGTGGACTTCGACACCCTGCCGTCCGCGGTCGAGGACCTGCCCTGGGAGGGGCTGATCGAGAACGAGGAGGCGACGCTGGCCGAGTGCCTCGCCGGCTGGCGGGAACGGTTCCCCGACGTCGAGGTTCAGCGCATCGTGGTCCGCGACCGGGCCGTCGATCAGCTGCTCACCCAGTCGCGGTCCGCCCAGCTCGTCGTCGTCGGCAGCCACGGCCGGGGCGGCTTCCGCGGGATGCTGCTCGGTTCGACGAGCCGGGCCCTGCTGCATCGCGTCGAGCGCCCGGTGATGATCGTCCGGGAACGACGCTGACCGCTACCCGTACAGCGCGACAAACGTCCGCAACGACGATTCGATGTCGCCCTTCAGCGCGCGGGCGACCCCGGACCCGATCGGACCGAACAGCGGTGCCCCGCCGAGGTCGATGAGCAAACCCACCTCGGAACCCGCGTCCTTCGGCGTCACCGACAGCACGAGGCCGACCTTCACACCGCCCTTGCCGTCGCCCTTGAGCGCCAGGGACCGCGGCGGCGCGTAGTCGGTGATCGTCCACCGGACCCGGTTCCGCAGTCCCTTCACCGACACCACCGATTCCGCGGTCGTGCCCGTCGACAACTCGGCGGGCAACTCGCAGCGCCACGCCTCGTGGATCGACAACCATTTGTCGAATTCACCCAGATCGCTTGCCTTTTCCCACGCCACCTCGGGGGTGAGTGGAACCGCGACCGACACCTTCAGCTTTGCCATTCGCGCATCCTATCGGCGTCCCGTCCAGCGGCGCAGAAAGTCCCGCACCCGGGGCGAGGGCGCCCGGGTGCGGGACTGCTTGGCGGGGCGGGATCTAGTGCGAGACCGCCTTCTCGACTCCGACGCCGGTGAGGGAGCGAACCTCCATCTCCGCCTGCTTTGCCGGGTCCTCGAGCTTGCGGCGTCCGACGTAGGTGCCGATGATGCCGAGCGCGAAGGCCAGCGGGATCGACACGATGCCCGGGTTGGCGAGCGGGAACCAGGAGAAGTCGGCGTTCGGGAACATCGCGGACTTCGACCCGGACACCGCGGGCGAGAAGACGATCAGCAGCAGGCAGCTGATCAGACCGCCGTAGATGCTCCACAGCGCGCCGGTGGTGTTGAACTTCCTCCAGAACAACGAGTACAGCAGCGTCGGCAGGTTCGCGGAGGCGGCGACGGCGAATGCGAGCGCGACCAGGAAGGCGATGTTCTGCCCCATCGCGAGGATGCCGAGGACGATCGACGCGAGACCGATCACCACGACGGTGATCCGCGAGACCTTCACCTGCTGTTCCTCGGTTGCCTTGCCGCGCTTGATGACACTGGCGTAGATGTCGTGCGCGAAGGACGCCGACGCGGTGATCGCCAAGCCCGCGACGACCGCGAGGATGGTGGCGAAGGCGACCGCGGAGATGATCGACAGGAACAGGGTGCCGCCGAGTTCGAAGGCGAGCAGCGGGGCGGCCGCGTTCTCCTTGCCGGGGGCCGCGAGAATCACGTCCGGCCCGACCATCTTGGCGGCACCGTAGCCGAGCACCAGGGTGAACAGGTAGAACGCACCGATCAGGCCGATCGCCCAGGTCACCGAGCGGCGGGCCTCCTTCGCGGTGGGCACCGTGTAGAAGCGCATCAACACGTGCGGCAGACCGGCGGTGCCGAGCACCAGGGCGATGCCGAGGGAGAGGAAGTCCAGCCGGGACATCGAGCTGATGCCGTACTTGGCGCCGGGCGCGAGAACATCCCGCGGGTTCGCCGACCCGTTCGCCGCGGACTGGGCGTCGGCGAGCAGCTGCGAGAAGTTGCCGCGGACGGCGAGCAGCACCAGCACGAACATGATGCCCGCACCGGCGATCAGCAGCACCGCCTTCACCATCTGCACGTAGGTGGTGCCCTTCATGCCGCCGACGAGCACGTACACGATCATCAGGACGCCGACCACCGCGACGACGATCGCCTGCCCGGCCTTGTCGTGGATGTCGAGCAGCAGCGCGACCAGGCCACCGGCACCGGCCATCTGGGCGAGCAGGTAGAACAGCGATACCACGAGGGTGGACAGGGCTGCGGCCATCCGGACCGGTCGCTGCTTCAGCCGGAAGCTGAGCACGTCGGCCATCGTGAACCGGCCGGTGTTGCGCAGCATCTCGGCGACCAGCAGCAGCGCGACCAGCCAGGCGACGAGGAAGCCGATCGAGTAGAGGAAGCCGTCGTAGCCGTAGACCGCGATCGCACCGGCGATGCCGAGGAACGACGCAGCGGACAGGTAGTCGCCCGCGATCGCGAAACCGTTCTGCGGGCCGGAGAACTGGCCGCCGCCGGTGTAGAAGTCGGATGCCTTCTTGGTGGTCCGGCTGGCCCGGATCACGATGCCCATCGTGATCACCACGAACGCGACGAAGATGGCGATGTTCAGGGCCGGGTTGCCGACCTGGGAGTCGCCCGCGGCGAGGAAGCTCGTCATCAGTGCTGGCCCTCCAGCTCGTCACGGATCGCGGCGGCGCGGGGGTCGAGTTCGCGGTTCGCGAATTTGACGTACATCGCGGTGATGACGAACGTCGTCAGGAACTGGCCGAGGCCGAGGATGACACCGAGGTTGACGTTGCCGATCACCTTCGTCGCCATGAACTCCGAGGCGTAGGTGGCCAGCAGCACGTACACGGCGTACCAGGTCAGGAAGAACGCCGTCATCGGGAAGACGAAGCGGCGCAGCCTGCGTCGCAGGTCCCGGAACTCGGGACTCGCCTGCATCTCGATGAAGGCCTGCGCGTCCGGGGTGCGCCGCGCTGGCGACTCCGGACTCAGGTCTGCTGTGGTCACGTCGGACTCCTCGGTCGGTGGGTGCCGGCAGTGACGCCCGGCAGGCCACAGACGTTAGTGAGACCCACATCACAGCGACAGGGAGTGTCGGCAATCACACGCCGAGGAGTCGGATCGGGCGCCGGGCGGTCGGTCCGGCGCGACGAACGGCAGTCCGCGGCTGCCCGAACCGTGCGCGATCTTTACCCCAGTCGGGGTGAAATCCGCGCACGGGCGGCGGAGCCGCCTACAGGTCGCGCTCGCGGTCGCGGCCCACCCCGAGCCGCTCGGGCGCGTGCATCCGGGTGAAGGTGCGGGCCACGTCGGCGGGGATGCTGCCGCGGGTTGCGCGGCTGACCGCGACCATCGTCAGGAACGCGAGCGGCACCGTCACCGCCGCCGGATATCCGACAAGGACCTGCAGCCACCCGTTCCACGGCCCGGACCCGACGCCGCCGAACGACGTCACCAGCGCCGCCGACCCGGAGGCAACCCCGCCGACGATCAGCCCGGCCGCGGCGCCCGCTGCGGTGAGCCCCCGCCACCAGATGCCGAGCACGAGCAGCGGGCACAGGGTGGACGCGGCAACCGCGAACACCATGCCGACGGTGCGGGACAGGTCGATCGAGGCAACCCCGATCGCCAGGACCAGCGGTACCGCGCCCGCGACGACCGCGGCGACCCGGAAGTCGCGGATCCGGCCCTTCATGACGTCGGTGCTGAGCACACCCGCGACGCTGACCAGCAGCCCGGACGAGGTCGCGAGGAAGGCGGCGATCGCCCCGGCCGCGACCAGCGCCGCCAGCACCTGCCCCCCGACCCCCGACACCACAGAGGCGGGCAGCAGCAGGACAGCGGCGTCGGAGGTGCCGGTGATCAGCAGCTGCGGCACCCATAGCCGGGCGAACACCCCGAGCAGGATCGGAAACAGGTAGAACACCCCGACCAACCCGATCACCGCGAGCGACGTGGTGCGCGCGGTCCGGCCGTCGGGGTTCGTGTAGAAGCGGACCAGCACGTGCGGCAACCCCATCGTGCCGAGAAAGATGCCCACGATCAGCGAATACACCTGGTACAGCGGGTGGGTGCCGCCGAGGCCCCAGCCCGGATCGAGCCACTGCGCCCCGGTGGGGGGCGCGCCGGCGACGACCGGGACCGCGGCACCAGCGTCGAGTACCAGGGCCGTGCCCGCCGACAGTTCGTACTCGCCCACCCCCAGCGCGACCGGCCCGTCCACCGGGTTCCCGTCGAGGACGCCGGACGCGGTGACCGATAATGGCTGCGACACCTGCACGATCACGTCGGTGGTGACGTCGACCGTGGTGCGGTCGGTGACGGTCGGCGGCGCGGGGGTCCCGAGGCCGCCGTCCGCGCCGAGGAAGTGGAAGGTGAGGACCAGGGCGGGCACCGCGACGGCGGTCAGCTTGAGCCAGTACTGGAATGCCTGCACGAAGGTGATCGACCGCATGCCGCCGCCGACCACATTCGCGATCACGATCAGCGCGACGACGACCGCGCCGACCCACATGGGTATCCCGAGCAGGATCCCGAGCGCGAGGCCCGCGCCCTGAAACTGCGGCACCATGTACAGCACGCAGATCACGGCAACGACGAGCATCGCGAGCAGCCTCAAACGCTTACTGCCGAGACGGAATTCGGCGAAGTCGGGGACGGTGTACGCCCCCGAACGGCGAAGCGGGGCGGCGACGAACAGCAGCAACCCGAGATAGCCCGCGGTGAACCCGACCGGGTACCACAGGGCGTCGGCGCCGTACTTGGCGATCAGCCCGGCGACCCCGAGAAACGAGGCGGCGGACAGGTACTCGCCGGAGATCGCGGCGGCGTTCCATCGCGATCCGACGCTGCGGGACGCGACGAGGAAGTCGGAGGTGGTGCGCGCCAGCCGAACCCCGTAGAACCCGATGACGACGGTCGCGACGGCCGCGATCACCAACGCGACAACGGTCACCAGCGGGATCGGCTGCCCCGACACACGTCACCTCCGTCCTCAGTCGTCGGCGAGGTCGACGAACTCCTGCTCGATCCGGTCGGTCAGTCGAATGTAGAGCCTGCCCGCCAGATACAGCGCAGGGAACGCCGCGACCCCGAGCACCAGCCACGGCAGCCGCACGCCCACCACGGTGACGCCGCCGAGCCAGGGGAAGGCCGCGAGCAGCAGCGGCACCGCGCCTGCCACCAGCACCACCGCCGCGGCGAAACGCAAGGACAACCCGAGTTGGGCCCGCACCAACGCCCGCACCAGCGCATCGCCGACCTCGGTCTGTTCCTGCACCTCGACCCGGGTCCGGACCACGCGGGCCCCGCGGCGGTGCGCCAGCACAACCCGCTCCCGCGACGGCGGGCCGCCCGCCGGTGCGCGCTGCGGTCCGGCGGGCCCGCTCATTTACTCGTCCACTGCTGCCGCGGCGCCCGCACCAGGCGATCCTTGAGTTCGCGGGTGTGCCTGCGACTGACGGGCAGTTCCACCACCGGGGTGTCCTCACCCGCGCGCAGGCACACCACCGTTCCGGTTCCGACACTGCGGATGCCGGTCACCAGGGGCAGCGACACCAGGTAGGAGCGGTGCACCCGCAGGAATCCGGCCGCCTGCCATCGGGATTCGAGAGCGGAGATGGGGATCCGGACCAGATGGGACCGGGTGGCGGTGTGCAGGCGGGCATAGTCGCCGTCCGCCTCCACCCACGCCACGTCGGAGCGGTGCACGAGGGTGGTGACCCCGCCCAGCTCGACGGGGATCACCTCGTCGGCATCGGGTTCCGGCTGCCCCGGCTCGGTAACCCGGCCGATCCGGCGGGCGGCGCGGATCCGGCGTACCGACTCGGTGAGCCGCTCCGCGCGCAGCGGCTTGAGCAGGTAGTCGACGGCACCGAGGTCGAACGCGTCGACGGCGCGGTCGTCGTGGGCGGTCACGAATACCACCACCGGCGGGGTCGCGAACGCGGCGAGCACACCGGCGAGTTCGAGGCCGTCGAGTCCGGGCATGTTGATGTCGAGGAACACCGCGTCGATCGCCCCCGCTGCGCCGGGAGTCGGCACACCGGCGGCGCCGGGAGTCCACTCGGCGGCCATGCGGAGCCGGTCCTTGATCACCCGGAGGGCGGTCGTCGCGTCCCCGGCGGTGAGGATCTCCCCGACGTCGCCCTGGGCGCGCAGCAGGTAGGCCAGTTCGTCGAGCGCCGGACGCTCGTCGTCCACGGCCAGCACGGTCAGCGGGGTGTCGGGGGCCCCTTCGGGTGTCTGTGTCACAACAGGTCAATGGTGCCACGTCGGTCTCCGGCCGGGTGCGTCACGCCCGACCCGGCGCGTGCGACTCAGACGTGGACGCCGGGACGGAACTTCGGTACCCGCATGCTCACCCGGGTTCCCGCCCCCGGCGCGGTCTCCACGACCAGGCCGTAGTCGTTGCCGAACGCCGCCCGCAGCCGGTCGTCGACGTTCGCGAGCCCGACGTGTGCGGACTCCTTCGCGGCGGGCCCCCCGGTCCCGGAGGCGACGGCGTCGAGCGTGCCGGAGCGGAGCAGTTCCGGGTCCATGCCGACGCCGTCGTCCTCGACGCTGATCACGCAGTCGGTGCCCTCGTCGGCGGCGACGATGGTGACGGTGCCGCGGGACTGCCCGGCGAGGCCGTGCCGCACCGCGTTCTCCACCAGCGGTTGCAGCGCGAGGAACGGGAGCACCACCCCGAGCACCTCGGGTGCCACCTGCAGCCGCACCTCGAGGGCGCTGCCGAATCGGGCGCGTTCGAGGGTGAGGTAGCGGTCGATGTTGCGGAGTTCGTCGGACAGCACCGTGTACTCGCCTGCGGAGCGGAAGGAGTAGCGGGTGAAGTCGGCGAACTCGAGGATCAGCTCGCGCGCCCGGTCCGGGTCGGTCCGCACGAACGACGCAACGGTGTTGAGTGCGTTGTAGATGAAGTGCGGGCTGATCTGCGCGCGCAACGCGCGGACCTCGGCGCGGTCGAGTCGGGCGCGGGAGGCGTCGAGTTCGGCGAGTTCGATCTGGCTGCATGCGTACCGGGCGACCTCGCTGATCGCGCCGAGCATCCCCGGGCCCGGCTCGGCGGCGGTGAGCACTCCCATCACCCCGACCACCCCGACGTCCTCGACGACGAGGGGCTGCACGATCAGCGCCCGGACCCCGGGGTGGGGGTGCGCGATCAGTTCCCGCCGCCCAGTCTCGGCTGCGGCGCGGGCCGCGGCGGCGAAGCGGCCGGTGAGGTGCTCGTTCGGTCCGTTCCAGGCGAGGGGTGCGCCGTCCTGGTCGGCGAGGGCGAGGGACTCCGCGGAGGTGAGGGTGCGCAGGTGCGGGGGGGCCTCGGGGGGGGGGGGGGGGGGGAGGACGTGAGCAGGCGTCGGCGAATGGTCTCGCCGGCATCGACATCGAACAGCAAGTTGTCCGGCGCGACCACGGCGGCGCGCCCGTCAATCGAGAGCAGTGAAGCGCTGTACTGGACGAA
>NZ_JBHXNU010000001.1:0-15046 GCF_042719255.1 Rhodococcus sp. NPDC058532 | reverse complement strand
GGTGGCCCCCCGCGGGGTGGGGGGGGCGTGGGGGCTTCGGGGGGGGGGGGTCTGCATGGTGGCGGCGCTCCCCTGGGGGGTGGTTGTGTCCACCCTCCCCCCCCCCAGCGGGCGGGCCGCGAGCGACGCGGTGTGCAGCGTCGCGTGCACAGCGCGTTCCTCCGGGGTGGTCAGGGTGCGGCGGGTGCGGCGACGCAGCAGCAGCACCGCGAGGACGACGACGACCGCAGCCACCAGCAGCGCGAGGGCGGCGGCGGACATCAGCGCGCTCCCCCCGGCCCCGTGCCCTCGGACCGGTCGGACGCGTCGAGTCGGGCGAGCAGCGTTGCCGGCGCCACCGTCCGGTAGGCGTCCTCGACGATGTCCTCGATGTCCCGCCAGTCGGCCTGCGTGGGAACACCGTTCGGCCCGACATCCAGGTACACGCCGATCCAGCCGCGGCCGCCGACGTACGGCGGGACGAAGAAGCGGGCGCCGTCCCGGGCCACCCAGTCCCGCTGCGACCCCGCGGGGGCCGCGGCCCAGAACGCGACCCGGTCGTCGTGGTGCCGGTCCGCGTAGCTGACGAACTGCGGGGCCCGTCGGACGAACCAGGATGGCTCGCCGTGGCTGAGCCGCTCGGTGGCCTCCGGCAGGGCGAGGCACAGGTCGCGGAGCCGGTCGAGCGGGCGCGGCGCGGTCATGCGGCCACGCTACGGCAGGCGGCGGGTGCCGGGGCGGCGCGACTGTCGCGCGGATCACAGGCCGATCACCCGAACCGGGAATTGATCACAGCCGCGACACGTTAGTTGAGTCAGAATCACTCAACTTTCAGGAGGGTCGTCAATGCCCGCATTCTTCGGTCCCGAGGGTCCCGGCCGCATCGACATCGGCCGCCTCATCAGCCGGTCCACCCAGGAGCTCGTGTCCGCGGCCGCCCGCTACGCCGCAGGCCGCGGCGACGCCGAACTCGATGCGCTGCACGTGCTGCGGGCGATGGCGGACCGTGACCCCGTGCGCGCCCTGATCCGGCGCGCCGGGGCGGATCCGTCCGCACTGGCCGACGCGGCCGAGGCGCGGCTGCCGCAGGGCCGCACCCCGGTCGGGTTCGCCGTCGCGGCCCCCACCCTGAGCCCCGCCCTCAAGGCGGCACTGCTCGAGGCGCATCAGCTCGCGCGCACCCTCGGCTCCACCTACATCGACCCGGAGCACCTGTTCCTCGCGTTCGCCGGCGACCTCGGGCACGCCGCCGGCCGGGTGCTGTCCGAGCAGGGCATCACCCCCGAGACGTCCCGCCGGGCGGGCCAGCCGGGCGTGGACGCGTCGGCGAGCGACACCCCGACGCTCGACCAGTACGGCGTCGACCTCACCGACCGCGCCCGCGCCGGTGAAATCGACCCGGTCATCGGCCGGGCACTGGAGATCGAGCAGACCGTCGAGATCCTGTCCCGCCGCACCAAGAACAACCCGGTCCTGATCGGTGAGGCCGGGGTCGGCAAGACCGCGATCGTGGAGGGTCTGGCGCAGCGCATCGTGGACGGCGACGTCCCGGACCGCCTGCACGGCAAGCGGATCGTCCAGATCGAGATGTCATCGCTGGTCTCCGGCACCCGCTACCGCGGCGACTTCGAGGAGCGGCTGACCACGCTGGTCGACGAGATCACCGCCCACCGGGATGACCTGATCGTGTTCATCGACGAGATCCACACCATCGCGGGCGCCGGCGCGGGAGCGGACGGCGCGATGGACGCGGGCAACATCCTCAAGCCGAAGCTGGCCCGCGGCGACCTGCACGTGGTCGGCGCCACCACGCTCGACGAGTACCGCAAGCACATCGAGAAGGACCCCGCCCTCGAACGCCGCTTCCAGCCGGTGATCGTCGACGAGCCCAGCGTCGAGGACGCGATCACGATCCTGACCGGGCTGCAGGAGCGGTTCGCGGAGCATCACGGCGTCCGCTACGCCGAGGACGCGATCATCGCCGCGGTGGAACTCTCGCATCGCTACATCGGCGACCGGTTCCTGCCGGACAAGGCGATCGACCTGATCGACCAGGCCGGCGCGCGGCTGTCGCTGCGCTCCCCCAAGGTGGACGCCGAGGAACTGAAATCCCAACTCGCGCAACTGGAGGTGAGCAAGGAGCAGGCCGTCGCCGCCGAGCAGTACGAGACGGCATCGCAGCTGCGCGACCGGATCACGCAGCTGCAGAACCGGATCGCCGGCGTCGACACCACCGCGTCCCCCGACACCCCCGAGGTGACGGCGGAACTGATCGCGGAGGTCGTCGCCCGAGCGACCGGCATCCCCGCCAGCCGGATGACGCAGGAAGAGAAGGACCGACTGCGGGGGCTCGAGGACGAACTGCACCGCCGGGTCGTCGGCCAGGACGACGCGGTCCGCGCGGTCGCGCGGGCGGTGCGCCGCTCCCGGGCCGGGATGGGCGACCCGAACCGCCCGGTCGGCAGCTTCCTGTTCCTCGGCCCGACCGGTGTCGGCAAGACCGAACTGGCGAAGGCCCTCGCCGCGTCCCTGTTCGGGGACGAGGACAAGATGATCCGCTTCGACATGAGCGAATTCGGTGAGCGGCATACCGTCTCGCGGCTGCTCGGCGCCCCTCCCGGGTACGTCGGCTACGACGAGGCGGGTCAGCTCACCGAGCAGGTGCGGCGCAACCCGTACTCGGTGATCCTGCTCGACGAGGTGGAGAAGGCGCACCCGGACCTGTTCAACACCCTGCTGCAGGTGCTCGACGACGGCAGGCTCACCGACGGTCACGGCCGCACGGTGGACTTCACCAACACCGTGGTGATCATGACCAGCAACCTCGGGTCCGACCTGATCTCCAGCAAGGGCGGGGCGCTTGGCTTCCTCACCGGCGATCCGGCCGCGGCCGAAAAGCCGCTGCGGGACCGGGTGCTGGCACGGCTGCGGGAGTCGATGCGTCCGGAGTTCCTCAACCGGATCGACGAGATCGTCGTGTTCCGCAGGCTGGCCGCCGACCAGCTGCACCGGATCACCGATCTGATGCTGGACGACAGCCGGAAGCGGTTGGCGGACAGGGGCATCGGTATCACGTTCAGTGACGCCGCCGTCGACTGGATCGCCGAGCACGGGCACCAGCCCGAGTTCGGGGCCCGGCCGCTGCGCCGGTCCATCCAGCGGGTGGTCGACGACCGGGTCGCCGACCTGCTCATCGACGACCTGATCGGCGAGGGCGCCCGGGTCGCCGTCGACGTCACCGACGGGGAGCTGGAACTGCGCGTGGCGTAACGGATACCGCGCCAGCGGTGGAGGCCGGCATTCCGCCGGCCGCCACCGCTGGCGACCGTGGGGTCGGGTGCCCGTCGTGCGGGGGCGCGCAGCCCGGACTACTCGATGGCGCAGCTGCCGCCGCTGCCGGGCAGCCGGTGCCGGTTCCGCGCGACCAGGCGGTACAGCCGGTCCTGCACCTGCCTGATCCCCGGAATCCGGTACACCCGCAGGGGAATTCGGGTACCGAGCACCCCGGAGAGGGCGGCATTGATCGCACCGGCGCCGTGGTGCCGGTCCCCACGCCAGTCCACCGCCCAGGCCTGCTCAAGCGCCTGATCGACGCTCACCCCGAAGCGCTCGACGGCGCCCGGTGCGTGCAGGGGCGTTGCGGTGACCCGGCCGCGGCGATCGAGCCGGTGCAGCCACCCCACACTCCACACGCAGAAGCCGCAGTCCTTGTCGAACAGCAGATCCACGCGGCGTTCGGCGCGCGGTGTTCGGTCGGGCATGACGCTCCTGCGGCGGGTGTCGTCGGGTGCTACTTGGCGTCACCCGCGGGCGGCGCATCCTTCGGGATGACCTTCTTCGCGGCGTCCTGCGCCTTGTCGACGTGCTCGGCGTACTTGCCGCCGGTCTTCTGGTCGATGAAGTCGCCCGCCTTGTCGATGGCGCCCTCGACCTTGTCCGCGTTCTCGGCCGCGTACTGCTGGCCCTTCCCGAACAGGCCCTTCAACGTGTCGACCAAGCTCATTGTCGCTCCTCACTCCGATGCCGGTTCAGGGCACCACTGAAAAGATCGGTCCGGGTCCCGCATCGCGGTTCCGGTTTGTACCTTTCCCAGTCTCACAGCTTTCCCCGGCACCCGCCACAGTGCAGCCGGGTGCGGCGTGTCAGCGCGCCGCCTTCTCGCCGGGCTGTTCGGGCAGCGAGAACAGCCTGCGGTGTTCGCCATGCAGGCGTCCGGACACCCACCACCCGACCTCGACGAGCACGATCCCCACGCCGCCGCACACGAACGCGGTCGTCGTCGCCGCCACGTTCGACGGGTCGAGCTTGAAGAACTCCCGCGCGAACGGGAGCGCGAACAGCACCACGTAGCCGAGCGCGGACCCGACGATCAGCACGACCTTCCACCACACGTACGGGCGGGCGACGATCGCCAGCACCCACAGCGCGATCGTGATCAGCGTGATCAGCGCGGTGGTGCCCGCCTGCACCTGCTGCGTCTCGGTCTGGTCGGGGCCCGCGTAGACGAGCGCGTAGGCGACGAAGGTGCAGATCCCGACCACCAGACCGGACGGGATCGCGAACCGCATCACCCGCGGCACGAAGCCGGTGCGGGCCCGCTCGTTGTTCGGCGCGAGGGACAGGATGAACGCGGGGATACCGATCGTGAACCAAGCCGCGATCGTCACGTGCCGCGGCAGGAACGGGTACGGCATCGGCTCGAAGTCGAACAGTTCCGATGCCACCCCGGACAGGCCGACGAGCAGGGCAAGCAGCACCGAGTACACCGTCTTGGTGAGGAACAGGTTCGACACCCGCTCGATGTTGCCGATCACCCGGCGACCCTCACCGACCACGTACGGGAGCGTCGCGAAACTGTTGTCCAGCAGCACGATCTGCGCGACCGCTCGGGTGGCGGGGCTGCCGGATCCCATCGAGACACCGATGTCCGCGTCCTTGAGCGCGAGCACGTCGTTGACCCCGTCGCCGGTCATCGCGACCGTGTGCCCGCGCGACTGAAGGGCGCCGACCATCTCCCGCTTCTGATCGGGCCGGACCCGCCCGAAGGTGGTCGCGGTGTCAAGGACCTCGGCGAGCGACTCCCGATCCGAGGGCAGCTCGCGGGCATCGACCGCGCGGTCCCCTCCGGGCAGCCCCAGCGACTGCGCGACCGCCCCGACGGACACGGCGTTGTCGCCGGAAATGACCTTGACCTCGACCTTCTGCTCCGCGAAGTACGCGAGGGTGTCGGCGGCGTCGGGTCGCACCCGCTGCTCGAGGACCACCAGGGCGCGCGGCGTGACGACCCCGGGCGCGTCGGGGGCGTCGACGGCGCGGTCACTCTCGCCGAGCAGCAGCACCCGCAGCCCGCCCGCCCCGATCTCCTCCGCGGTCCGTGCCGCCGACGACTCCGGGTCGAGCAACACGTCGGGGGCGCCGAGCACCCAGTTGCCGTTGGGGCCGTACGAGTTTCCGCTCCACTTCTTCGCCGACGAGAACGGCGCCACCGCGGTCGTGGTCCACCCGGGGTCGTGGTCGTATGCCTCCGCGATCGCCAGCACGCTCGCGTTCGGCCGCGGATCGTCGGCGGCCTGCGCGGCAAGCGCGTCCCGCAGCCGGGCCTCGGTACCGCCGGGATCGTCCGCCGTCAGCAGCCGCAGCTCGGACAGCCGCATGCCGTTCTCGGTGAGGGTGCCGGTCTTGTCCGCGCACACCACGTCGACGCGCGCGAGTCCCTCGATCGCGGGCAGTTCCTGCACCAGGCACTGCCTGCGGCCAAGCCGGATGACGCCGACCGCGAACGCCAGCGACGTCATCAGCACCAGCCCCTCCGGCACCATCGGGACCAGGGCGGCGACCATGCCGTTCAGCGCGCCCCCGAGGTCCTGCTCGCTGACGAACAGCTGGTTGTAGACGATCAGCACCCCCGCCGGAATCATCATGTAGGTGATGACCTTGAGGATCTTGTCGACGCCGCTGCGCAGCTCCGAGTGGACCAGGGTGAACTTGCTGGCCTCCGCCGCGAGTTTGGCCGCGTACGCGTCGCGGCCGACCTTGGTGGCACGGTAGGCGCCGCTGCCGGAGGCCACGAAGCTGCCGGACAGCACCTGGTCGCCGGGCCTCTTGTGCACCGGATCCGCCTCACCGGTGAGCAGCGACTCGTCGACATCGAGTGCCTCGCCCTCGACGACCACCCCGTCGACCACCACCTGGTCGCCGGACCCGAGCTCGATCACGTCGTCGAGCACCACCTCGCTCGGGGACACCGCCGCGGTGGCACCGTCCCGCCGCACCACCGGCCGGGACTGGCTGACGATCGCCAGCTTGTCCAGGGTCCGCTTCGCGCGCACCTCCTGGATGATGCCGATCGCGCTGTTCGCGACGATCAGCAGCCCGAACATGCCGTCGATCACCGAGCCGGTCGACAGCACGATCACCAGGAGCACACCGAGGATCGCGTTGATGCGGGTGAACACGTTGGCCCGGACGATGTCCCTGACCGAGCGGCTGGCCCGGCTCGGGACGTCGTTGGTCCTGCCGTCCGCGCGGCGCTGCGCGACCTGATCGGAGGTCAGCCCCGTCCGGACATCCATCTCGCCCGGCGAGAGGGTGTCGACGCCGCGGGTCTCGTCGTTGGCCATCCCGTCAGATTACTCACCGCGACGGTGAAATCCGCTGCCGACCAGGGCACGTCGCGGCCCACGGGACAACCCGGCGACGTGACGGCTCCCGATGGACCGCGAATCACCTCCGCAGGCCCCTACGCGAGCCGCAACCACCAGTGCCGCTGAGTCCCCGGGCGGAGCACATCGATCCGCTGCCCGGGCATCGGCACCCGGACCGTGACGCCCGCCGGGTCGGCGGCGGCCAGCAGCCGGGTGATCGGCTCCGCCCACGGATGGAACGCCAGGTTGAAGGTCGCCCAGTGCACCGGAACCAGCACCCCCGCCGCGGCCGATCCCCGCCCGAGGTCGGTGTGCATGCGCACCGCCTCCTCCGGGTTCATGTGCACGTCCGGCCAGTGCTCGTCGTACGCGCCGACCGGGAGCAGGGTCAGGTCGAACGGGCCGTGCCGCCGCCCGATCTCGGCGAACCGCGGCGTGTACCCGGTGTCGCCGCCGAAGAACACCGCGTGGTTCGGTCCCCGCACCACCCACGACGACCACAGCGTGGTGTTGCGGCGCAGGCCGCGCCCGGAGAAGTGCCGCGCCTCCGTGCAGGTGAGCACCAGGTCCCCGATCGTGGCCTGCTCGTCCCAGTCCAGTTCGACAATCCGCTCCTCCGGCACCCGCCAGTGCCGCAGGTGCGCGCCGATTCCCTTGGGCACCACGAACGGTGCGCTCTGGGTGCGCAGCAGCGACAGGACGGTCGCCTTATCGAGGTGGTCGTAGTGGTCGTGCGAGACGAGCACCGCGTCGACCGGCGGCAGCGCGGCGACATCGACCGGGGCCGGGTGCAGCCGGGCGGGGCCGACCAGCGGGGACGGCGACACCCGATGGCTCCACACCGGATCCGTCAGCACCCGGTACCCGTCGATCTCGACGACGGCGCTCGAATGCCCGAACCAGGTGACCGCCAGCTCCGCGGCCTCGGCCGGGGCGAGCGGCGTCGCGAGCGGGATCGGCTGGCGCGGACGCCCGAGCCGACGCCGGGTCAGCACCGAGGACCACAGGCTGGACTCGTCGCCACGGGCCAGCGGAACGCTCGGATCGGTGTTGTGAAACCTGTTGTCCCGGTACCGCGCCGACCCGACCGCCCGCGGCGCGATCGCGGCCGCCGACGCGCCGATCTGGCCCGGGATACCCCACGCCGCACGCGCCAGCGCCGCCGCACCGACCGCCGCGAGCGTCGCGACGACCATTCCCCGCGCCCGCACGTCAGCGTCCCCGGAAGGTCGGGGTGCGCTTCTCCTGCCGAGCCCGGGACGCCTCGAGCATGTCCTCGCTCGACCAGGCCGCGTGCAGGGCCTCGAGCTGTTCCGGTGTCGGATCGTCCTGCGTGCCGTCGTCGTTGAGGACGAGCTTGAGGTGCCGCAGCGACAGGGGCGCCAGCGCGGCGATCCGCTTGGCCCACTCCTGCGCGTCGGCGAGGTCGCCGATCTTGTTGGCCAACCCGAAACCGAGTGCCTGCTCGGCGTCGATCTGTTCGGCGCCGAGCAGCACCGTGCGCGCGGGCCCGCCACCGACCAGCGAGACGAGCCGCCGGACCGTCCAGGAGTCCACCGAGATGCCCAGCTTCACCGCGGGCACCGCGAAGAACGATCCGGGCGCGACCACCCGCAGGTCGGAGGCCAGTGCCAGCTGGGTGCCCGCGCCGACCGCGGGACCGTTGACCGCGGCGATCACCGGGATCGGCACGGAGTCGATGGTGTGCAGCATCTCGAGCAGCGTGTCGGTGAACCCGTCGGCATAGACGTCGCCGGACAGGTCCGCGCCCGCGCAGAAGGCGCTCCCCCTGCCGGTCAGGACGAGCACCCGGGCGCCCTGCCCGACGGCCTCGTCGACGGCGTCCCGAAGGAGCACACACAACTCGGTGTTGAGGGCGTTGCGCCGCTCGTCCCGCTGCAACTCGATGGTCACCACGTCGCCGTCCCGGCTGGTCCCGATCATGATGGTGACCGTACCGTCATGACCTGGGAGGTTGCCAGCATGTTGGAGTCCGTGGATGTCGTGGTGATCGGCGCGGGCCAGTCCGGGCTGTCCGCGGGTTATTACCTGCGCAGGCTTGGCGCGCCCGCGGGCATCCGGTTCGCGATCGTCGACCACGCGCCGGGGCCGGGCGGCGCGTGGCAGTTCCGCTGGCCGTCGCTGACGCTGAGCACCGTCAACCGGGTCCACGACCTGCCCGGCATGCCGTTCACCGACGTCCTCGACGCGGTGCCCCCGGAGCAGGTCGAGGCCGCGGCGGCGGTCCCGCGCTACTACGCCGAGTACGAGCGCCGGTTCGCCCTGCCCGTGCATCGCCCGGTGCACACCCGGGTGGTGTGCGACCACGGCGACCGAACCGGGCCGCTGACCGTCGAGACCGACGGCGGTGCGGTGACCGCGCGCGGCATCGTCAACGCCACCGGCACCTGGGAACGACCGTTCGTGCCGCGGTATCCGGGCACCGAGACGTTCCGCGGCCGAATGCTGCACACCCGTGACTACCGGACCGCGGACGAGTTCACCGGCAGCCACGTGCTCGTCGTCGGGGGTGGGATCTCCGCGGTGCAACTGCTGGACGAGATCTCCCGTGTCACCACAACGACCTGGGTGACCCGCAGGCCACCGCGGTTCCGGGACACCCCGTTCACCGGCGGCGAGGGGCGGGCCGCAGTCGCGGTCGTCGAGGACCGGGTGCGGCGCGGGCTGCCACCCGGATCGGTGGTGTCGGTGACGGGTCTGCCGCTGACCCCGGCCCTGCGTGCGGCCCGCGACCGTGGCGCACTGGACCGGCTGCCGATGTTCAGCGAGATCACCCCCGACGGGGTGCGGTGGGCCGACGGAACCGAGGAGAAGGTCGATGTGATCCTGTGGTGCACCGGGTTTCGCAGTTCACTCGACCACCTGGCACCGCTGCGGCTGCGCGGCCCCGGCGGCGGGATCACGATGACCGGGCGGCTGGCCACCCAGGTCGCCGCCGACCCCCGGGTGCACCTGCTCGGCTACGGGCCGTCCGCGTCCACGATCGGCGCGAACCGCGGCGGCAGGGCCGCGGCACGGGAACTGATCGCGCACCTGACCGGAACCTGACGACCGCCCGCGCCCCGCCCCCGTGTGCACACGGGTGTTCGCGCACCCACACCCCCGCTACCCGCCGAAAACCCCCGCGCACGCCGCACCACCCGTGTGCACAGGGGTCATCCGGTGCCGGTCGCGCGCCGGCGCAGCTCCCTCGGCGACGTGCCGGTGACCGCACGCACCGCGCGCCCGAACTGACTCAGCCCCGCGAAGCCGCTGCGGCGGGCGATCTGCCCGATCGACAGTCCCGACAGCGACGGGTCGGCGAGCAGGTCGACGCCGCAGCGGACGCGGCGCCGCCGGATCAGCCCGTACACCGACTGCTCCTCCGACTCCATCACCTTGTGCAGGTAGCGACTGCTGACGTTGACGGTGGCCGCCACCTGCTCGACGCTGAACGCCGGGTCGGTGAAGTTCTGCTCGATGACCTCGTGCACGCGCGAACGCAGACCCGACGCCCCGTCCTCGGGTCGCCCGCGGAACGGGTGCGCCTCCCGCAGCACCGCGACGGCGAGGTCCACGACCGCGTGCTCGATCAGCGCCACCTCGCCCGGGTGCATCCGGCGTGCGGTCAGCGGGCCCAGCATCCCGGCGAGGACGGCGCCGGTCGCCGAACCCGGCAGTGCGGCGCCACCGAACCGACGCGGGTCGACGGACCGGGACAGCACCAGCGGTCGCGGCAGGTAGGCGAAGACGAGGTCACTCCCCTCGGCGATGTCGATGGCGAGCGGCCGCCCGAAGTCGACGCACAGCGCATCCCCCGGATTCACCCGATGAACGGACTGATTCTGTTCCAGCACAATGGAACCCGAAAGGATGCAGGCGACGGCGACGTAGCCCGACATGGGGTCGTGGAGCTGCCCCGGTCCCCGCACCCCGGCGACGGCGGTCGAGCGCATCCGGTTCACCCGGACGGATCCCAGATCGACGGAAATCATCGTCGCCGCGAACGTCGACGGGTCGTCGGCGCTGAAGCGGCACATCCCGGACAGGGTGTCGAGGCCGTCCCGCCCGGTCATGCTGATGCCGCCGGCGAAGCGTTCGGTCAACGCCCCGGCGTTCTCCCCGTCCACCCGTCCGTTCCCCTGCCCAGAATGTTTGCCCGACCATAGCCTGTGCGAGCGGAACACCCGGGCGACACGCCACGACCGGGCCGGGTCGGGCGCGTCAGATCAGGGACACCCCGACGAACCAGCCGACGGTAGCGAGGACGATCAGCAGCACAGCGCCCGCCAGGTACGGCCCCCAGGTCGCCAGGGGGGTCCGCGCGTCCCCGGATCCGGGCTCGGCCTCGGACTCCGCGCCGGGGTGGTCCGCGGTCGCCTCCGGCGCGGCCGGCACCGCGGGGGCGGCGGCGATCACCTCGTCCAACACCTGCACCACCCGGTCGGCGCCCAGGTCGCCCGACCCGACGGCATCGACGATTAGGCCGGACAGCGCTGGCGATACGTCGGGGCGCACCGCGCTCGGGGAAAGCGGCCTTCCGGTGCCCGTGTGGTGCATGCCGGTGAGCAGTTCGGACAGGACGTTGCCGAGTCCGCGCACGTCGTCGCGCGGCGTTGCCTGCGCGGGGACCCCGGGGAACGCCAGGTAGGCGATGCCGTCGGCGTCCACCCGGATCCGGCTCGGGTGGTCGATCCCGATGCACACCCCCGCGCGGTTGGCGTCGCGCACCACCCCGGCGAGCAGCGCCACCGCTTCGGCCGCGTCCGCGGGCTGGCCGACCCTGACCAGGCCGAGCGCGTGGCTCTGCTTCCACTGGGACACCACAACGGCGCAGCCGTCGGCCTCGAACATGTCGAGGACGGCGGGCACCGCCTCGGTGCGACCCGGCCGCGGCTGCGCACCGTCACCGGTACGGCACAACCAGCCGGTGCGATCGAGGAACCCGGCAGCGGACGATTCCCGCGCCTCGGCGACGGTCAGGGCGACGTCCCTGGCGAGGACGGTGTCATGGGCGCGCCAGAACGCGACGCCGGTGCTCCCGCCGCACCGTTCGAGCAGTCGATAGCGGTCACCCGCGAACTGGGCTCCCGGCACCAGCGCCCAGACCGGTGGCCGGGTTGGCGTGCGGGTGCTCGATCGGGCGGGCACCCGTGGTTGCATCGGGGCCTGCACACCGGGCGGGGCGACGGGCGTGGTCGTGCCGGGTCGAGCCGCGGACCGGCGAGGCCGCGTCGGCGTCGCCGCCGCCCCCTCCTGCCGCGCCACTGCTGTCGAGCCGGTTTCCGTCCGCATTCCCACCATCCCCTACGTTTGCCGAAGTCGACCGGCACCGTGGTGTTGGTGCGCCGGTCGACTCATGTCACGACTCGGATTGTCGCCGCACCGGGAACCGGACCGCATCGCCGATGGCTCCGAGTTAGCCGAATGTGCGGAATCTGTGGAATCTCCGTGCACGGAATGCCGAATCGTGATCAGAAATACCTGTTCAGGCTATCCCATGTCGAAGGTGGCGGGATCGCCGCCGAGGCGGTTGCCCGCGTCCAACCCCGCGATCACCGCGAGGTCGTCCGCGTCCAGCTCGAAGTCGAACAACTCGATGTTCTGCCGAATGCGGTAGGGGGTCACCGACTTCGGGATGACGACGGTGCCGAGCTGCAGATGCCAGCGCAGCACGACCTGCGCCGTCGACCGCTGGTGCTTGTCCGCGATCCGGGCGAGCACCGGATCATCGAGCAGGCCCTTGCCCTGCCCGAGCGGCGACCACGCCTCGGTCACGATGCCGAGCTCGGCGTGCACCGCCCGCAGCTCCGACTGCGCGAAGTCGGGATGGACCTCCACCTGGTTGACCACCGGCACCACGCCGGTGTCGTCGATGATCGTGCGCAGCTGTGCTGGCTGAAAGTTGGAGACACCGATGGACCGGGCCCTGCCGTCCGACTTCAGCTCGGTGAACGCCCGCCAGATGGCGCGGTAGTCGTCCCGCATCGGACGCGGCCAGTGGATCAGGTAGAGGTCGACATAGTCGAGGCCGAGCCGGTCGAGGGACGCCTCGAACTCGAAGAACACGCCGTCCCGGGTCCACGGCTGCGCGGCGTTGTTCCACAACTTGGTGGTGACGAACAGCTCGTCGCGCGGGATCCCGGACGAGGCGATCGCACGGCCGGTGCCGACCTCATTGCCGTAGATCGCCGCGGTATCGATGCTCCGGTAGCCGATGCTCAGCGCGCTGGTCACCGCCGTGTAGGTGTCGTCGTCGGGGACCTGCCAGACCCCGAACCCGACCTGGGGAACGACGTTGCCGTCGGAGAGGGTCACGTTCGGTACCGGATGCACAGAGGTCATGTTGGGCGAACGTCCCGGGCCTGCCGGTTTGTTCCCGTCGGGGCGGTGGTTGAGACAATCCCCCCATGAGCGCCACCCTGCACGCCGACGACGTCTCCGCCGCCCGCGGCGACCGCACCCTGTTCACCGGGCTCGATCTCGTGGTCGCACCCGGGGACGTGATCGGCCTGGTCGGCGCGAACGGTGCGGGCAAGTCCACCCTGCTGTCCATCCTCTCCGGCGACACCACCGCCGACGTCGAGGGCACCGTCTCCCTCAGCCCGCCGGACGCGACCGTCGGCCACCTCGTGCAGGAACCCGAGCGGATCCCCGGCGAGACCGTCGAGGCGTACCTCGGTCGCCGCACCGGCGTCACCGACGCCGAGACGGAGATGAACGCCGCCGCCGAAACGCTGACCGAGCCGGGCGGCGACGACCGGTATGCGCACGCGCTGGAACACTGGCTCGGGCTCGGTGGCGCCGACCTGCACGAGCGGTCCGGACAGATCCTCGACGACCTCGGCCTCACCGCGGGACTGGACGCCGAAATGACCGCCCTGTCCGGCGGGCAGGCCGCCCGCGTCGGACTGGCGGCGCTGCTGCTGTCGCGGTACGACGTCCTGCTGCTCGACGAGCCGACCAACGATCTGGACCTGGACGGCCTGGAACGACTGGAACGGTTCGTCGCCGAGACCCGCACCGGCGTGGTGGTGGTCAGTCACGATCGAGAGTTCCTGGCGCGCACCGTCACCGGCATCGTCGAGCTCGACCTCGCCCAGCAACAGATCGCGGTGTACGACGGCGGCTACGAGTCGTACCTTGCCGAGCGGGCCGTCGCCCGCAGGCACGCGCGGGAGCGCTACGAGGAGTACGCGGACACCAAGGCCGGGCTCGAGTCGCGCGCCCAGATGCAACGCAACTGGCTTGAGCACGGCGTCCGCAACACCCGACGAAAGGCGAAGGGCGCCGACTCCGACAAGATGGGACGCAAGGCGCGCGCCGAGTCCACCGAAAAGCAGGCCGCGAAGGCCCGGCAGACGCAACGCCGCATCGAGCGGCTCGAGGTGGTCGAGGAGCCCCGCAAGGAGTGGGAGCTGCGGATGGAGATCGCGGACGCGCCGCGCAGCGGTGCGGTCGTCGCGACGCTGACCGGCGCGGTGGTTCACCGTGAAACGTTCCAACTCGGCCCGATTCATGCCCAGATCGAGTGGGGTGACCGCATTCTCGTCACCGGACCGAACGGCTCCGGCAAGTCGACACTACTCGGCGTGCTGCTCGGCAGGCTCGCACCGGATGAGGGCACCGCGACGTTGGGTTCCGGTGTCGCGGTCGGCGAGGTGGACCAGGCGCGCGGACTGTTCGAGGGCGGCGAGCCACTGGTGGCCGCGTTCGGTGCGCAGGTGCCCGACTGGCCCGACGCCGACGTGCGGACCCTGCTCGCGAAGTTCGGCCTCCGCGGGCAGCACGTGCTGCGTCCCGCGGACTCGCTGTCGCCCGGCGAGCGCACCAGGGCAGCCCTCGCCCTGCTGCAGGCCCGCGGGGTGAACCTGCTCGTGCTCGACGAGCCGACCAACCACCTCGACCTGCCCGCGATCGAGCAGCTCGAGCAGGCGATGGACTCGTACACCGGGACGCTGCTGCTCGTCACCCACGACCGGCGGATGTTGGACACGATGCGCAGCACCCGTCGGTGGCGGATGGACGGCGGACGGCTGACCGAGGAATAGGCGGCCCGCGCCCCCGCTCCCTCCGCCGCAAAACCCCTGTGCACACGGGTACTGGAGCGTGCACACCGGTAATGCGCGCCGAAACCCCGTGTGCACGCGACACTCGGGGTGTGCACACAGGCGTTGCGGCGTGCACACGGGTACTGGAGCGTGCACACAGGTTGTGGAGCCAGCACACGGGTAATGCGCGCCGAAACCCCATGTGCACGCGGCACTCGGGGTGTGCACACAGGCGTTGCGGCGTGGACACGGGCAATGCGCGCCACGCCGAAAACTTGACAGAGCCCCGTGAAGTGGTGGACTTCGGATCAGGCGCGAGATCGCGTAGTGATCAACGAGTCATGCTGAATGCTAGCTGATTTCGACGGCCTC